>JARRPY010000066.1:10636-21495 GCA_037382425.1 Deltaproteobacteria bacterium | reverse complement strand
CTCCGCGGCCAGGTCAATGGGTCTGCGTCAGTCTGTGTACGTCTGCGGTTAATAACTAAGACTCGTGTCAACATGCCATTCACACCGTATTTTCCGTCAGAAACCGGTTGATAATTGGATCCACCTACCCATCAAAAACCCCCATTGACACCCCGCATATACGCGATATTATCGGGCTAACCTGACAGTAAATCATCACGAAGTTTTGAAAATGCCAGCGAGCGCATTCCCCGCTACTTGCGGCGGGGTTAGCGAGCGAACTTAAAATTGGGAAAAAGTCCTTACCTTTGGGAGATTCCCTGTCCCGCCGAGGCGGGACTGCAGGGTTCTTCAATCCCGAACCTTTAACCCGGAATCCGGAACCTCGATCCTTTCACCTTTCAGCTTTGAGCTTCTTATGAATTTCCCCCTCAAATACTGCCTATCTTGCTCCTGACAGGAGCTTTTCTTGCCTGTCGGGAGTAAAGTCTCCATCACAAATCCACCATAGAAAAATGAGACACCGGGATCTGCCCCGGCCCCTGCCGATTTGGTGGGCCGGGGAGATGTCAAACGATCATAAACCTCCGGGGATTTTCCGCAAAAGTGGGCTTGTGCAAGAACATCCAGAGGACTTCGAACCACCCAGATGTGTTTTTCCGTGAGATGGGTATAGATCTCGGTGATTTTGACAAAAGAAATACTGAGGCTTGTGACGCGCACCAACTCAGAGAACCGCCTCAATCTATATGGCCCATTTTGGTGGCAAAAAGAGCGATATAGCCTGTACCTATTTTTGGGATGTTATTCTTTATGATTCAATATGTTAGCTTGGTCCGACCCCAATAAAATTCACTTGACATGTGATATCATAGGTAGTATCATAATTTATGTCAAAAATTGAAAAATTATTAATAAAATTACGAAACAATCCCCGTGATTGGCAGATTGAAACGCTTAAGGATATTGCGAAACGATTTAATATAGAATGGCGACAGCCTGGAACAAGTCATGTTACTTTTCGACATACAAACGGATCAAAACTCACCGTTCCAGCACATCGACCTATTAAACCAATCTATATTAAAAAATTTGTTCGCCTTATCGATGAAGGAGAGGGGGAATAAGATCATGAATGAAGAACTTAAATATCCTTTTGAAATAAGACATCTTTCAGAGGAAGAAGGGGGAGGCTATCTAATATCCTTTCCAGATTTACCAGGTTGCATCTCTGATGGTGAAACGATCGAAGGGGCGATAAAAAACGGCATTGATGCAATGAACTCATGGCTTGAAACAGCAAAAGAATTCAATGACTCTGTTCCGGAACCTGACAGTAGTCAAGCCAGTGGTCGTTTTGTACAGCGAATACCAAAAAGTCTGCATGTGAGGCTTGCTGCACGTGCAAAACAAGAGGGTGTAAGTATGAATGCTCTTGTTACATCTATCATCGCAGAATCACTGGGCAAAAAAGAAGCCCATCAATAAACATTAAAACGTACGACATCCCTATTAAATCTTAAAATTAACAATCAATATTAGATAGGCCAAAAAATTCAAGGCTGGGAGATCAATGTTTCATCTCGGGATCTTGAGTTTTTCCATCATTTCATCAACCTGTTTCTGGGGTACACTCTTCTTTTCAATTAAATTGTCATTAGAGATAAGTCTCTGTAAGAGTTCGATTCTCATCCCAATCCGAAATCAGGCCCTTTGACAGAACCTGTGAAGCGCGGATAGGGCATGAATCGCCTGTTCGGGCGACGGAAAGACGACGACCCGCTTTTCCTCGAGCGATTGCAAAAGCGCGTTCCTCCCCGGCTCCATGCCGGCCAGCCAAAGCACGATCGGCTTTCGTCCCGTCACCCCGTCGCCGAACACCTCCAGCAGTTTCTCGGGATAGAGAAACGCCATGGGATGGAGTTGAATGGCCAGTGCGTCCACGGCGGGGTCGTTGACCATTGCCTCGACAATGACCCGGTATACCACGTCCGGAGGGTTGAACTGAACCGTGAGGCCCAGATCCCAGGGATTGGCAGGGATGTCCCAGGGTGGGCGCACGGGGTGTAGTTTTTCTTTGGTTGGGGCGTCGACCCCGGCCAACCTGAGACCTTCATGCTCACACAAATCCGTTAAGATGACGCCTTCGCCGCCGGGGAATGTGGCAAGAAATATGCGGTTACCCTGCATATTAAGCGGGCCGAAACGTTCCAAGGCCCGGGTGAGGTTGAAAAACGCCTCCAGGGTGTCGGCACGCAGGGCCCCGCACTGTCTGATGGCGCTGTCGAATACGCGATCACTGCCGCGGACCATGGCGCCCGTATGGGAGGCCGCGGCCCTGGCGCCGGCATGGGTACGGCCTGATTTCAGAATGACCACGGGTTTTTGCCGGGCCTTGGCCTCTGAAAGGAGTCGAAGAAATTCTCTCCCGTCACCGGCGATGCTCTCCAGATGAAGACCGATCACGCGCGTCCGGGGGTCGTGGACCAGATAGCTCAGCGCATCCACCTCGTTGACATCCATCTTGTTCCCCAAATCGATGAGTTTGTTGAGATGGTAGTTGAAGTCGCTTAGGAGCCAGGAAAATCTGGGTTCATAGAGCCCGTACTGAAAGATCAGGGAAAGCCCTCCCTCTGAAATGGCGCTGATGGGGTGGAAGCTGATGCAGAAATGGGCGGGCACGTTGATGGGGCTTAGGGCATTGGGGCCGATGGCCCGGATACCATGATCTTTCACGAGCTGCTGCATCTCTTTTTGGGCCTTTTCCCCTTCCTCACCGGCCTCGGAAAATCCCCCGGCGATGATGGTCACCCGCTTGATGCCCTTTTGGATGCATTCTTTGAGTATCCCCGGCGCCCGGGTGTGAGACACCCCGATCACCGCGAGATCCACGGGCCCGTCAATGTCCGTCACATTGGCATAGGCCCGAAGGCCGAGGATTTGTGCCTCGTTCGGGTTCACGGGATAGATTTTTCCCGGGAAACCCAGCTTGATGAGGTTGGCCACCAAGTAGTAATTGGTGGTCGCCGGATTATTGGATGCGCCGACAATCGCCACGCTGTCGGGATCCAGAAATCCGTCGAGAAAATGTCCGTTGCCGTCTTTCATTTTTTTACATGTCACCCCTCGATATCATGAACCCCTTTTTGCGGGCTGACTATAGGGTCGCCCACCATGTGTGTCAAGGAAAAAGGTGGTTGTTAACAGTTTGAAATAGTTGGATTTATTTATTTTCACTATTTTTAATGGATTTTATGGGAAGAAAATTTTTGTTACAATGAGGGGTGAACCGAGCCGTTCGATCCGTGACGTATTGCACAGCCCATAAAAAGATTTTTTAGGTTTTTATGCCTTGATTTGCCAGCCCCGCAGAAATCGGGTATATAAAAAAACAGGTCGCACGGCTTGATGTCGGAATGAACAATAAATAAACTCAAGGGCACCATCAGATATGAAAAAGGAGGCCCCTATGAAGCACCCAATCCCCTTCGTTCTCATGATGATCGGTCTCTTCCTCTGCCCGGTGTACGCCCTACACGCCGGTTGGGACCCGTCAAAACCGGAAACCCCTGCTGATCCGGAAATTAAGAATCCAAAAGTGGCACAAACCATTGCCGACTTCAAAGGGCATGACCCGGGCCTCGACACCTTTTTTGAGCATGCGTACGGCTATGTCGTGTTTCCCACCATCACAAAAGGGGGACTATTCATCGGAGGGGCGCATGGCGAAGGAGAAGTCTATGAGAAGGCCGTCCTGATCGGTAAATCAACGATTACACAAGTGACCGTCGGGCTTCAAATCGGCGGGCAGAATTACAGCGAGATCATCTTTTTTAAAGACAAAAACGCACTGGATGGGTTTATCGGGGGACACTCCGAATTCGGGGCGCAGGTGTCGGCAATAGCGGTCACCGCCGGCGTTTCCACCGACGTTGACTACAACAATGGGGTTGCCGTATTCACCTTACCCAAGGGCGGGTTGATGTGTGAAGCATCCGTAGGCGGCCAGAAATTCAGTTTCGAACCAATAAAATAGCCTGAAAATGCTGTCTCCTCTTTGGGCGTTCATCCATAAAGGCAAAGACAACGCCAGGGGTGTAATTGATTTTTTTACGTGAGAAAAGGGAGACGCAGCCGGAGAACCTGGACGGGTTCCTTCAACTTTCATGATTATATAGAATAAGGGGGGAGCGCACACTTGAAGTTCTCGAGTTTCAGCCTAAATGGGAAGCGCAATGATTAGAACACCGATCAGTTCCCGGTTAACCACGGAAGACCGGATTCATTCCTTCCCGGATAATATCGGGGCGTTTCTGGATCAGGCGAAGGAGCGATATCCAAGGAGAAAAGGGATCGGCACGCCGGAGCGGATGTTGACCTTCGAGGAATATCACGACCGGATATGTCGGCTGGCCCACGGGCTCAGGAAATTGGGATTGGCACCGTATGATCGGGTTATCATCTCATCTTCCGAAAGCTTCGGGTATGCCACTTTCTCTTTGGCGGTGTTTCGGATCGGGGCCACGGTGGTGCCGGTACACCCGAAAATGGGGCCCTACGAACTCGCTCATATTATCAAGGAAACATCGCCCCGCTTTTTTATTTGCGACCCGGATCATACCAAAAAGGCCTTGAAGGCATTTGAGCTCGGCGGGGACATGAACGCGTCTTCTTTGTTGCCCATTGATGACAAGCGCACATCCATCCCGTCCATACAAGACCTGGATGTCTCCGGGAAGGATACCCGCTTCGAACAAATGAAGCCGGAAGACACGGCCATGATTGTTTATACGGCGGCCATGGACGGATATCCCCTGGGGGCCCAACTGACCCATGGGTCGCTTTTTGAGGACACGGCCGCTTTTGCCTTAAAATCGTTCAGGGCTGAGGATACCGGCTCAGAGGGCGTCTTCTCACTCCTCCCCCTTTTTCATTCCTATGGGTTTACCAACGGATTTCTGGTGCCGCTGATGGCGGGGGTGCCCTGCGTCCTGCTGGGGACCTCTTTAAGAGGCCGGACCGTGGTGAAGCATATGGACGCTCATCGTCCCACACAGGTCGTATCGGTCCCGGCCATTTTTTATACCCTGGTTAAGGCCCTGTCGGAACGACCTGATCTCTGCAAGGGCTTGAGGAATCTGGTCAGCGGCGGCATCGGGATGTCCATGCGTCTGTTGGAACTGTATAAAGAGAAACTCGGTTTGAGCATCAGCGAGGGATATGGGCTTACGGAGGCGTCTCCGGTGGTGACCTGGAACGGTTTGGAGCGACCCCCCAAGTTCGGGACCGTCGGCCCGCCCTTGCCCTGCTGCCGGGTGAAAATAGTGGATGAAGGCGGTAATGAAGTTCCCTCAGGAAAGGAGGGAGAGGTCCTCGTCAGCGGTTCGAATTTATTTTCGGGATATCTCGACACCCCTGAGCGAACCCAAGCGTCCTATCTAAACGGGTGGTTCAAAACAGGCGATATGGGATGGGTGGACCATGAAGACTACCTGACGCTGACCGGTCTTAAAAAGGACATGATCAATGTGTTCGGTCTCAAGGCCTATCCCAAGGAAGTGGAGCGACTGATCATGAACCATTCGGATGTGGCCGGGGTGCGTGTCAGAGCGGAGTGGCATCAGCGCTTCGGGACCATGGTGGCGGGTGAGGTTCGGCTGAGACCCGGGTGTGTGCTGACGGAAAAGCAATTCCTCGAATGGTGCAGGGAGAATATGTCCCCGTACAAAGTCCCCAGAAAAGTGTCGTTTGTTAAATGAGGTGAACTGCATATCCATCCCCAAATACAACCCCCCCTTCCGACATATGCCGTCGAAAGGGGGGTAATGGGTGTTGGCGTTGTGGGATGCGCTTCTTATAAAACTTAGGCGGCTCGGCTTTCTTTGACGTCTTCATCCTCGTCGGAATGATCATGCTTGAGATCGCCGTCCACCGTGCCGGTGACGTGCTCTCTCTCTTCGGCGAAATCAAATCCGGTCCAGATTCCGATGGACTTGAGAATCGAGTCCTGCGGATGGAATTCGCGGAAGATCTTGAAATAGTAGGCCGCTTCCTTGCTGTTGATGACCGCCTGGGGATTTTCCGCCTTGATCCGCTCCACATCCTCGTCGGATAGTGCCTTTTCCGCCATTTCCTCACCCAGGCTTTCGCATCCGGCGCCCTGGGTGTACTGGACCTTGTAACGCCAGAGGATATCATCCGGCAGGTAGTTCGTGTCTTCGAAGGCCTTTCTGAGAATCCATTTCTCAATCTTGGCGCCGTTATGTTCCCGGATCTTAAGCTCCGGCGGGATCTTCATGGAGAGATCCACCATGTCGACGTCGAAGAACGGCACCCTCAATTCCAGGCTGAAGAGCATGCCCATACGATCCGCTCGCTGCAGGTTGATGTTGTGCACGTTTCCGATACACCGCCTGGCTTCTGCGTTGAGTTTGTCGAATGGAAAATGCTTCATGTAGTGATATCCGGTGAAGAGTTCATCCGCGCCTTCGCCCGTCAGTACTACCGTCACGTATTCGGCGGCGAGCTTGCAGGTAAAGTAGCAGGGGACGGCACACCGAACGAGAGACGGGTCATAGGTCTCCAGCTTCTGAATGACCTTGGGGAGGGCCTCATAATAGTCCTGTTCGGTAAACAAGAGCTCGTGATGCGTGGATCCGATATGGTCCGCGGCAATCCGGGCCGCCTTGATGTCATCGCTCAACTCACCGTTTTCATCCTCCATGCCCACCACAAAGGTATGGAGATTGGGAATTTCATCAGCGGCGATGGCCGCCACCAGGCTGCTGTCCAGTCCCCCGCTGCAGAAGGACCCCACGGGCACCTCCGGGTCCGCCAGCAACCGGTCCTTCACCGCCTTGATGAAGGTTTTTCTAATTAGATCGCTGGTTTCTTCGATGTCGGTGTGAATGTGGTCCTGGATTTCCGGGATGGTGTAATACTGCACAAACCCTTCCTCCGGCGTGTAATAGTGACCTGCCGGGAACTCGTGAACTTCATCCACTCCGGCCAGTGTCATGGCGCCCAACTCGGAGCTGAAATAGAGGTTGTCTCGGTAATATCCGTAGTAGAGCGGTTTGATACCGATGGGGTCCCTCGCGAGCATGAAATCATCCCCGTCGTAAATGGCGAAGGCGAACATGCCGTTGAGTTCCTTGACGCAATCAGGCCCTTTTTCCTGATAGAGTCTCAGGATGGTCTCGGAGTCTGATTTGGTCTTAAACCTATATTTCGAGGAGAGCTTCGTCCTCAATTTCTTGAAGTTGTAGACCTCGCCGTTGCAAATAATTCCCGTATTCCCGTCGTTCACCACAATGGGCTGGTGCCCCTTGGCCACATCCACGATGGAAAGCCGCGTGTGACCGAAAACACCGTGATCATGCTCGTGGATACCCCGGTCATTGGGACCCCGGTGCGGGAGGGCATCCAGCATACGATTGATGGTTTTGGGGTCTTTTGTGCCGATACATCCACTGATGCCACACATGACAAACTCCTTTCCGTTCCTTGATCTTAAAAAAGTGATGGGACCTTGTGGGTCCCTGTAGTTTACAACCGATGCGCTTTTAGTAACGCTTAAAAACCGTTTAACATATTAGGCTAATTGAGAATATATCAACTGAAATGATTTTACTAGAATATAAGTGAATTGGAAACGGATGTCAAGGGATTTATCGGGTTATTTTGAATGAATTAAGTTGGCGTGGAAGGATAGGATGAAAAATGAGTGAAATCAATGGGTTAAACAGAACAATGTACCCCCGGCGGGAGTTTAGAGGATCGCCAGGCGCACCCTAAAAGAAACCGGCTATCTCAGGATTCGCCTGTAGAGGTCCTTTATCTTCTCACGGGTCATGATGCGTTTCCAGTCCCGGCCCAATGCATTTTCCCATAGGGGCACGAGCACCAGGGCCACGTCGATCATCTGTTCCAGGTGGCGGTCCTCCAGCGGGGCCACGATCCCTTTGGGAAGCTGGATCCCACTCTTTTTTTGCATTTCCCTAAATTCACGGACGCCTTCCGGATAATATTCCTCGAGGGCGTCGAACGCCAGACAGTTGCCGAGACCATGATGGATACCGAACACAAAGGAAAGGCCGTAGGAGAGGGCATGACAAATTCCCACCTGGGAATAGGCGATGCTCATGCCGCCGAAATAGGATGCCATCATCAGGTCTTCATCCCTATTTTCATTTTCCTCTAAGAAGACCTTTTTCACCAATTCCATGGCCTTTTCGCCGTAGGACCTGCTGAAAGCGTTGAGATAGGTCCCTGTGAGGGATTCCACACAGTGGATGTAGCAGTCCATCCCGGTATAAAACCGTTGGTCTTTGGGAGCGCCGGCGATGAGATCGGGGTCCAATACCACTTGATCGAATACCGTGTAATCGGAATTGATGCCCAGTTTTCGATCCGGTCCCGATAAAACGGTGGTGCGGGAGATCTCGGCGCCGGTACCGGAAAGGGTGGGAATTCCCATATGATAGACGGCCGGATTCCGGATCAGATCCCATCCCTGGTAGTCTGAAGAGGACCCGGGATTGGTGAGCATCAGCGATACGGCCTTGGCCAGATCCATGGTGCTTCCGCCGCCGATGCCGATAACGCCTTCGGGCTGCCGGGGGTCATAAGCGCGGATCTTATCGGTCAATTCGTCCACGTAGGTGGTCTTTGGCTCGTGATCCACATTGACCCACAAGACGAGATCCCGGTCCCTTGCGGGAATGCGATCCTTCATGGGGGTGTTGAGAAACACATCGTCCACCAAAAAAGCCATGAACCCCTCGCCCTTAAGGCGTTTTTCCGAAAGAATGTCGTCGAGCTGGTTGAAAGCGCCTCGGCCGAAAAGGACGTAGGGCACTGTCTTGAAGTTTCTGAACATCCTCTACCCTCTTAGGTGACCCGCTTGGGTACACACAAGTCTCGCGTTAAAAGAAATCGGGACGTAGGCCCGCTGAAAACAAATCGGTTTTTAAAAATCGATCAATACCTTCCGCATTTGCTCAATCCGCTGGGCCATGTCGCTTTCGCTCCATGAGAGCTTGATGAGCATGGATATGGTGCGTTTCATGATGCCGTCGGATCGGGGAAGGTCGATCTTAGTGAAATCCGGAGGATGCGCAAGGAGCGTCAGCGGAAGTGGCGCGGCTGAGCGCATATTCTGGAGATGATCCCACTGCCGGATATAGTGCCAGTTGTTGTCATACCAGTAAAAGCATCCGTCCACCCCGGCCTTGCCCAGCCTGCCCACGGCTTCCCTAGCGGCGGATTCATTTGGAAGAAAAAAGGAAAGGAACGTGGCCGAGTCGCCTCCCTCGTCCGGAATGGCGCGAAAGGTCACCCCATCAATGTTGGCGAGCCCTTCCTTTAGCATCTTCTTGTTCTCACGTTGTTTTTTCAGGATACCATCCAATTTTCTCAGCTGCGCGAGCCCCACGGCCGCGTTCAATTCGCGGAAAAACAGCCCATTTGGCCGAATGTGCCCAGTGATTGGTCCTTAAAGCTGCCGCCGAGCGCCTGGCATGCATCTTCCATCAGGATCAGGTCGTGTTTGTCGCATACCGTTTTGACGGCGTCGATGCGGGCCATGGATCCGCACATGTGGACCGGAATGACGGCCTTGGTGTTATCCGTTATGACCTGTTCCAAGGCCTCGGGATCGAGACATAGGGTGTGATCAATTTCTGAAAACACGGGGATGGCGCCGGCATTCAACACCGCTTCCATGGTGGCGACAAATGTAAAAGGCGGTATAATGACCTCGTCTCCGGCACCCACACCGCAAGCGGCCAGGGCCATGCTCAGGGCGGCTGTTCCGCTGCTGCATAAATGACAATATTTTACCCCGAGCCGCTCTGCCAGTTCCTTTTCAAAGGTCTTGGCCTTCCAATGTCCCATCCGGGCTTGGTCGAAGCCATATCGGAACAACACCCCTGTCTCCAACACATGGCCGACCTCCTCTCGTTCCTCCTCACCAAATATTTCAAACCCCGGCATATCTACCCTCCATTACATTTTTTCTCCTCAGATGACCGACTTGATATCCACCACGGGTGTTTGATCCACAACCTCCAGGGGAGCCACACGGATCGTGAGGGGCGATTCAAACGCAACGAATCGCGTTTTGTGTAATCCGATGGGGTTGGGCCTGTGGGGGGAGCGGGTCGAGAATACGCCCCTCATGGGATTTTCAGGGTCCCCCCTGGGGTGGTCCCTCAACAGTGACCGGTCGTCCAGGTGCAGCCAGGTCATGACCCAGATCTCGTTTCCCGGTGCGAGTCCCTCCAACGCCGCTTCATAACGAGGGTCGATGTGGATCCGCGCCTCCGGTGCACCCTCTCGGGCCTGACGGGGGCATTGATCCACTGTTTTCAGCGGAGAGCGGACCATTCCGATTTGGACGATCTGAAAGCGCCTCTCAGCCATGGCCCGTCATCCCGCGTTTCGTCGGCTCCGGCACAGGAATCACCCGATGACCTACAGGTTTTTGCGAACAAGGGCGATGAGCTTCTCAATGTCCTGGGCATTCAGCTTCCCGTCTTTTTGAAATATGAGTTTGCCTGTTTTGTCGAAGGCCAGCACGTCGCTGTTGTCGTCGGCAATCCCCCATCTTTTGACCAGGGTTTTATCGTAGTCTCGAACGTAGATGGTCGTCGGATATCGTTCCTGCTTTTCTTCCAAGGCCGAAGAGATGAGGAAGTTGGGCAGCCAGGTGGCCGCCATGTTGATGATGCCGTAGCTCTGAAATTGATCTCGAGGGAAATTTTGGTTCTTGAGTGCCTCGCTGGCCTCGTTGTTCAGGTCTTTTTCGTCGGGATCCACATAAAATATGACGCTGACCTTTCCTTTCATTTCCTGACTGTTCCACGGGGCCCCGTTCA
>JARRPY010000066.1:0-10614 GCA_037382425.1 Deltaproteobacteria bacterium | reverse complement strand
GTTGACGGATTTTCTCGGCTTCGTCCCGTGTGAACGGCAGAAATAAAGCACAAGTCGAGGGGGTGTGTCAATGGCCATGAAAGACCCAAGATCGGCTATCAACCGTTTCGTTGCGGTTTATAAATAGCGGCCGAGTGCCAGGGCGTTTTTGTTGATGGTGATATCCATGTCCTGCTGAATCATTTCATGGGCGGATTCTTTGAAAGGCAGAAACACCAGCCCGGCGGCTTTAATGGCGAACCTGATGTGAGGGAGCCTCGGCATGAGCCGCCGCTTATTCATGGCCGATGCGCCGAGGGTGACCTTGATGCCCTGAATCGCTTCGCTCAGTGGGAAGGTGACCGGATGAAGTTTTTTGTCGGGGAACTGTTTTTTTATCTGAATATTCCCTTGGGAAAGCGTGAGGTGCCGGGACAGATACAAGAATATCTTGGGCCTGATCTTGAAGGCGGGGCTGAAAATAGCCATATTCCGATCTTCCCACTCGGGTCGAATGACTTTCGGTTGGTTGGTGAGGCGAATAAAATCGGCATAGGAGGCCAATGTGGTCCCCTCGGATCGGACGGTCATCTTCCAAAACGGGAGATGATGGGTATGGGCTCCCGATCCTTGAGCAGCGAAGACATCCACCGGAACAAGTCGTCCCCTTGACGCCTCCCAGGCGGTTTCACAGTTGCTGCAAGTCAGAATCAGGCTGTCCCGCTTCCCTTCGAGGTTCCAACCGCAGGCAGGACACAGGGTCGCCAAAAAGGTGGGAGTCCACCGGGGCGCCGGATCCTCCAGGGTCTTGAACCGTGTCTTGGTATCCGCCATTTTCGAGAGCGGTGTGTTGGTGATGCCGTCATGAAGGATGTCCCCCTTCAGATACAGGGGCAGATAAATCAGGTTGAAGGTTTCCCCCAGATAGGCCGTGTGAAACGGCTCGGTTTCCATGCGTGCGGTCATCTGTTTGGCGGCCCTGGCCAGGAGCAAAGAGCGATCAACAACGGATTTGAGCCACACTCCTTTCATATCGGGGCTCATGAATCTCATTTTCATGGCCTGAGGCCTGAGGCCCAATGAGATGGGAAACCGCTTGAAAGGGACGCCCCGGTGGGTGATATCTACGATCCGATGATACACTTTTTGGCTGCCGCAGGAAAAAACCGTCCCTTTGAGACGGAGGTAGGGGGCATAGACTCTGTCTTGCCCCGGTGCATGGTGGGGAAGCGCGAAACGAAAACAGTCCGGTGTGTAGAGAAAATTTTTTACGCCGCAGTACGGGCATGCAAACAGGCGATCCGTTTCGTCTATGTCGATCGGCGCGCCGCATTGGGGGCATGCCTGCTCTACCCGGAAACCCATGGAGTTTTGTTCCTCGGTCCTCGTTTGTCCTTGGTGTTACCAAGGTTTACTGAAACCCGAAACCTAAAACCCGATACCTGAATTAGAGCCTCTCTCCGCACTGATTGCAAAATGCCGAGCCGGGCAGGTTTTCGGCCTTGCAGTGAGGGCAGGTTCTCGCAGCCGGTTTTTCTTCCGCAGGGTGACCGCATTTGGGACAGAATCTGGCATTGGGGGGAAGATTCTTGCCGCAATGGGCACACTGGTGAAACACGATCTGCTGGTGTCCGCAGTACGGGCAGACTTTGGCGTCTTGGGGTATGGAATGTCGGCAGTCCGGACAGATGGCCTCGGGAGGGGAACCCTGTGATCCGGGCCTGAAGGCGTCGGCGAACATGGCGGGCATCATGAATCCCATGCCCATGCCCATTCCGGCCCCGGCCTCGCCCTGATTTTGAGCGGCCTTTTCCATGGCCATGGCGGCTTTCATTTTGACGAGCCTGTCCAGGTCCTGGATCACGCCGAGACGGCTCTTGTCATCGATGGCCTGCTGTACCTCCGGTGGAGGGGTAATGGAGGTGATGAAAAGATCGGACAAGGCCAGACCGAAATGACAGAAGTCCTCTTCAAGACGTTTTTGAAGGCCCTCGGAAAGTGCTTCGTACGTGCCGGGGAGATTTAGAATGGTATCCAGATGCTCGCCCAGGTGGTCGTTGAAGCGGGAGACGATGACCCGTTTGAGGTATTCTTCAATCTCCTCGGTGGTGAATTTTCCCATGGTGCCCACCAGGGTGTTGATGAAGAGGAGGGGTTGGATGATCTGGATGTTGAACACACCGTGTGCCCGCAGCCGAATGAGTCCCAGATCAGCGTCCCTGAAGGCCACCGGATCCCGCGTCCCCCATTTGAGATTGGGAAACACTTTCATGTTGGTGATATATGTTTCCGCCCGAAGCGGGCTGATCATGGCCCAGGGAACAGCCAGGATCTTGGTGAGTATGGGAATGTTGGCGGTCTTCAGGGTGTGCCGGCCGGGTCCGAAGGCATGGCAGGCCTTTCCCTTGTAAAACAGAATACCGGCCTGGCTCTCCCGCACAATGAGTTGGGCCCCGAATTTGATCTCACCGGATCCTTTCTCCGGAATGCGGTGAACCAGTTCCCGACCGGTTTCGTCAAACCATTCGATGACTTCCAGGAAAACCACATTATCCTTTCCCACGCGTTCCCTCCCAGATCTGCATGTGTATGGACGTATCCATGGGTCCACAACGGAGATGTTGCCAAAATTATTCGATTTTTAAAGGAAATACAAGAAAAGAATCCTAAATTTGAGTTGGCAGGCGTCCGGAGATATCGTAAGCTGCATTCTTCATAAATGAACAAGACCGTGAATGAACGTCCATTGTCAAGGGGCGAACAGCGCGTAGAAAGGAAATTGGTTCGGTGAAGAATTCATCCAAATGGGCGAATGGCAAAGCAGGTGAGCAGAGCGGACTCAAGAGCGTCTTGGATCCGCAATCGGTTGCCGTGATCGGCGCCTCCACAACTTTTGGAAAATGGGGACAGTTCATCCTTTCCAATATCGTGGCTGGCGGATTTGAGGGAAAGATCTTTCCGGTGAACCCGAGGGAAGTCGGGATTCAGTGAAACGGACGCGGCCGGAAAGGCATTGGAACAAGACATCACCCGAATCGCTTTGACATATGACATGGTCCTGATAGGGCCCAATACCATGGGAATGATCCTTCCCTACTCGGGTCTTTTCGCCACGGGAAGCCATACCCGGCCGAAACAGGGACCGGTGGCGTTTGTGTCCCAGTCCGGAAATCTGGGGAACCAACTCATTCATTGGGCCCAGCAGCAGGGTATCGGGATTTCCATGTTCGTGGGGTCGGGGAATGAGGCCACGCTGAGTTGTGCGGACTATCTGGCATACCTGGAAGGGGATCCCCATACAAAGATCATCGTGGTGTACCTCGAAAGCGTGGGGGATGGGAGCCGGTTTGTCCGGGTGGCCAAACGCGTGAACCGGAAAAAGCCTATCATTGTGCTGAAAGGGGGACGGACCCAGGCGGGACGAATGGCCGCCGCATCTCATACGGGCTCCATGAGCGGCGATGACGCCATATTTCGTGCGGCATGTTATCAGGCGGGGATTCTCGACGCAAGGGTCCCCTCCGAACTGCTCAATCTCTCGGCCGGGTTCTCCTGCCTCCCCATGCCCAAGGGCAACCGGGTCGGTATCGTGACCCTGGGCGGCGGCTGGGGCGTGGTGACATCGGATGAGTGCAATGAACGGGGACTGGTGGTGCCCGATATCCCCGAAGAGGCGGTGACGGCCATCGGGAAGTGGCTGCCACCCTTCTGGAGCAAGGGAAATCCCGTGGATCTGGTGGGCACACGGGACCCGGAGGCCCCTATGGTGGCCGTAGAAGCCCTATTGAAATTAGAGCGGATTGACGCGGTGATATGCCTCGGTATCGTGGGCAGGGACGAGATGGTGCGCCTGTTGACGCAATCCACCCGGATGGCGGATCCAAACACGTCAGAGGAATTCCTGGAACAGATCGAGGCATACAGCAGGGATTACGAAGACCGGTTTATTCTACGGATGGTTGAGTTGATGGAAGCATACGAAAAACCGGTCATCGGCGTGTCTCTGGCAAGAACAGACAAGGGAACCGTCCGGCCCATTGCGGGCAAGCGCTACAGCGGCGTGTTTTATCAGACGCCGGAAAACAGTGTCAACGTACTGGCGAGGATGGTGACCTATTACCGGCGGATGAGCAGACGTTAGCCGTCCTCAATTTCTACACGAATAAGGAGAATCCATCATGTGGAGGCCGTTTTTTCGAGGTGCGGGGTTGGCGCTCTTGGGCGTGTTGGTGATGCTCACTTTAGCGGTGCCGATCCACGGGGCGGAGAAAGGGAGCGCTCAAGAAGAATCGCCGTCCACTGACGAACTCAAGAGCGTCGTGGATCTGCTCGATAATCCCAAAGAGCGGGACGCCTTCCTGAAGAAACTCAAGACCCTGATAAAAGCAAGACAAGCCACGGGTCAGCCCGGACACCCCAAGCCGTTGGAGAAAAAGGAGGTGCTGGCTGTCGAGCAGGTATTCCATGTTTTTGACGGCATCTCCCGTGAATTTATGGATGCGGCCACCGCTACGGTTTCGATGGTGAGCAGGGTTCCCCGATCTTTTGCCAAGGCCGAGACGTTTTTTTCTGATCCTAAAAAGCGTCAACAGGCCTTCAGATTGTTGCTGGATGTGTTTGCGGCGGTTTTGATTTCGCTTATCTTGAGATGTGTTTTCAGACGATACAAGCCGCACCTCAATGATCGTGAGGCGCGATTCAGAAAGAAGTTCGGGACAGGGCTGGCCCGTGCGCTCTTTAATCTGATTCCATACGGTGCCCTCCTCATCTCTTTATTTCTGCTATGCCACATTTTCCCGTCTCATCCAAAGGCCCATGTGCTGGTCATCACGCTCTGTCTGATCCTCCTCCTCTACCGGGTCACCATTGAAATCTTCAGGGTCCTTCTTGCGCCTGATGAGCAAGCCGCCCGTTTCCTTCCCATGGATGATGAAAATGCCAATTACTACTGGATTTGGGTCCGCCGGATGGCCAATTATACGGCATTTTATTTTGTTCTGACCAATGTGTTGTATGTATTTCAGGCTCGGCTGGCTGCCCTTGATTTTGTGAAAGGGGTTACCCTGATTGTTTTTCCCATTTTGATCACTGTTTTTGTCCTGCAACAAGCCCGCGAATTGCGGCTCCGACAAATGGAGACGGGTGAGCGTGACACGCAAGAAGAGAAAAAGGCGAACTGGGCTGCCCGATTCCTTCTCCGGTACTGGCCCGTGTTGGTTATCGCCTATGCCTGGGCAATATTTATCCTGCTGATTGTGAAGTTCGAAGAGGGATACAGCTATCTTTTTACGTCTACGCTCGGTACCTTAGCGGCCCTCTTTGCGACCCTGATGGCACTCAATATAAAGAACCGCCTGTTTAGGAAAATGTTTGCGGTGAACCAACTGGTGAGGGAACGATTCCCCGGTCTCGAAGAGAAAACCAATCGCTATATCCAGATCATCGGGCAGAGCATGGACATCATCATCGTGCTTATTGGTGCGAGCGTCATGGCAGAGATCCTGGGGTTTCCGGTATCCTCCTTTGTCGTCTCCGACATCGGCTCTATGCTTATACTGAGGGCCATCGCCATCGTCGTGACCATCGGGATCGTGCTCGGCGTCATCGAGGTCAGCTACCTTGTGGGAAACGCAATTCTCTCGGGAAAGGTGGGGAAAAGGAAGGGAGCGGTGTCGCAGAAGACCAAGACCCTGATTCCGGTGGCTCTCACGGCAGTGAAAATCGGCGTGTGGTTTACGGGCGGGATCATTATCCTGGACCGCCTGGGCGTCAACACCACGCCTATCCTGGCCGGTGCGGGCATTGTGGGGCTGGCCATCGGGTTCGGTTCTCAGACCCTGGTCAAGGATCTCATAAACGGGCTGTTCATCCTCTTTGAAGAGAGCATCCGAATCGGCGACTGGGCCACCGTGGGGAACAAAGGGGGGCATGTGGAGGCCATCGGCCTGAGGACCGTCCGGCTCAGGGATCTCCATGGGAATGTTCATGTCATCCCCAACAGTTCCATCGATACGGTGACCAATCTGAGTAAGGAATTCTCCAGGGCCGTTATGGATGTGGGGGTGGCTTATAGAGAAGACGTGGACAAGGTGATCGAGATATTGGAAGAAATCGGCAAGGGAATGGCGGAAGATCCTGTATATGGGAAAAACATCCTGGAACCGCTCGAGATTTTTGGTCTCGATCGGTTCGAGGATTCATCCGTTGTCATTCGCGCCCGTTTCATGACCAAACCGCTCAAGCAGTGGGGTGTCCGGAGGGAATTCAACCGGAGACTCAAGCGGGTTTTTGACGAACGGGGAATCGAGATCCCCTTCCCCCATCGGACCCTCTATATGGGAGAACCCAAGCAAGGCCCTGCACCGCCCATGGAGGTGCATCTCAGCGGGGGCAAGGACTGATATTTCGGGCGAGACGACGCGGGCGGTCAACATGACTTAAGCCGTAAGGGATCAGCGGGGGCCCGGCTTGAATATTTGATTTTCGTATGATATAGGCAAAAATCACTAGCCCTTGTGGACTTTTACTAGGGTGGGTATTTTTAAGGAAATCGGAGAGCACCAGGCCTGACCTTTGCGGGGATGGGGATTTAAGACCGTGCAAGGCGGAATGAGTAGAGGCCGCATACGTGCTGGAGAGAGGATACGGGTAAGTCGCGGATGAGAATTTTGTTGGGCGAGGATTCAAATACTTCCGATGGGTCTGTCAGAGGGCTACTCGACGCGCAGGATGCCGAACTCATCCTGTGCGGCAATGGCATTGACGCGGTTCGAAAGGCGTTTTTGAGAAAGCCGGATTTAATCGTTTTGGACGTGAATCTGCCCCGTATGAACGGGTATCAATGCGCCCGTTTGTTGAAGCAGGATCCGTTTCTCAAAACGATTCCCATTGTTCACATGGCCCCATCCGGGAGCCCCCTGGACCGGTTCTGGAGTCAGGTCTGCCGGGGAGACGGTTACGTGGTCACGCCGGTGGACGCGGAGACCTGGGAAGATGTCATCCATGGCCTCGAATTCAACAGGCGACCGCGACGTCATCTCATTTCACATGCCAATATGACTCAGTCGGCCTCGACCGGGCACAAGGTGCTGATGACGTTTCATACCGAGGACACCACGGGAGCGCTCTTCAGGCTCATGGACATGGGGATTGATACCTTTCTCATCTCGTCCACCGTCATCTCGGTCATTGCCCAGCGTCTGGTGCGTGTGCTCTGTGATGAATGCAAGGAGGCCTACAGACGCATGATAGGCAAGGCGGGCCGGGCCCTGGAATCCTCAGAGTTAATGCAGGACTTCATCGAGTTCATTCTATTTACGGTCAGACGAGTGGAGCGTTCTCTCAATACCCAATTCGTTGAATTTTCTCTGCGCGAAAAGAACGGGAAAATCGTCATGGAATTGGAGACCATGGTCCCTGAGCACCTGCCGAAGCCGGCGGTTCGAAAACCCAGGGACCAAGGCCCCCGACTCATCAACTTCCTTCTCCCGTCTCAGGCAGCGGCAAAAGAGGACGCTGTGTCCGAAACCCGCAGGCGTGTTGGCCCCTCGACAACAGATATGGTAGATGGGATGGACGAGGAAAAAATGGGCCTCTATCGAAAGCACGTGGAAGAGTTGGAATGGGAAGCGTCAACCGGGTCTTAAATGCCCTCCCACGCAGTCAATGAATCCATGACCTTCAGACCGGCGGACAGCACGTCTTTTCAACGGGCGCTTCTTCGCTGGTATCACGCCCATCATCGAAACCTCCCGTGGCGCAGCAGCCGGGATCCCTATCATATATGGGTCTCAGAAGTGATGCTTCAGCAGACCCAGGTCAATACCGTGCTCCCCTATTTTGCTCTGTTTGTGGAGCGGTTTCCCACGTTGGAGGCGCTGGCCGGGGCCGATCTGCAGGAGGTGCTGAAAACGTGGGAGGGATTGGGATATTATGCACGGGCCCGGAACCTGCATCGAGCGGCACAAGTTGTTATTGAGGAGATGGATGGGAAGATTCCCGAGAGCTGGACCGAATTCAAAACATTGCCCGGCGTAGGCAATTACATCGCCTCGGCGGTACAAAGCATTGCATTCGATCATGCCCACGCCGTGGTGGACGGCAATGTCAAACGGGTCCTTGCGCGGGTCTTTTTGATGAAATCGCCGGTAAATCATGCCGCGTCCCAGCGGGTGTTTGAGGAAACAGCGGGTGCGCTAATGACGCATGAAAAGCCCGGCACCTACAATCAAGCCATAATGGAACTGGGTGCGCTCATCTGTAAGCCGAGGAACCCCGAATGTAAGATGTGTTGTCTTTCACAGCTTTGCGGGGCATTTCGTACCGGCCGGGCGGACAAATACCCCAAACGCAACAAAAGAAAGCGGGTTCCCACGCATCGTGTGGCGACGGGTGTGGTCTGGCGAAACGGGACCCTGTTGATTACACGACGCAAGCCCGACGGGTTATTGGGCGGACTTTGGGAATTTCCGGGGGGGAAGGTGGATAAGGGAGAAGACCCGCGGGATGCGTGTATCCGGGAGATCCGGGAGGAAACGGGAATCCGGATACGTGTTTGCGGCCACATGGCCTTCATTAAGCACGCTTACACACACTTCAAAATAGAAATGGATGTATTTCAGTGTGAATATGAGTCCGGAAAGATTCGATTAAACGGCCCCGACGCCTTTCGATGGATACGGTTGGACGAGATTCAGCAATATCCGTTTCCCAAGGCGAACCTTAAATTCATTCCATTAATAGAGAAAATATAGGGGGTTGGTAGTCTTCGGACCATCCCTCATTTTTCGGTCCCGGGTGATGAATCGGGCAGGGGGCATCCGATCCGGTGCGATGATAAATGCCCGGGGAGGGGCGGCGCCGGCCAATTTTTCCAAAAGCGAAATCTGATCATTGTAGGCCTGGGCCGCTTCCCACAGCTTTTCGAGCATCCAATCGTAGGTCCGGAAGTATCGCCAGAAAAGACTCCTTTCCAGAAAGTTGGGGAACTCCATCTCGCAATCGAGGGGTTTGGTGAGGACGGCCACGATGCGGTCAACACCCCGTTCCATGAGTGCCCTTGCCGGGAGAGGATCGACCGTGCCCCCGTCGAGATATTCACACCCGTCAATGCAGACGGTGCCGGGATAACACCCCGGAACGGCGAGACACGCCTTGATGCTGCGGTAGATGTCGTTTTCACCCGGGCTCAGAAAGTGCATCTCGCCGTCAGGGGCCTTGGCCAGTGCAAAATGGCAGGTGGTCTTTCCGCGCAGAAGTTGAGTTAGATTCAGGGGGTACTTTTCCTTGAAAATCGTATAGACGAGATAATCGATGTCCACGATGGGGCGCCGGGTAGACAGGGCGAGGGAGGCGGCAGGAATGTTCCGGTAACAGACCAGCCTGGAGGTGTTGAGCTCATTGCGCCACACGGCCTCAATTTCATCCCGCTGACCCGATGCAAAATAGGCGAGGGTGGGAACACTGGCGGAAACGGCTATCGCCGTATCAAATGGGGGGATGTTTTTATCCATCAGGGCCAAAAGAACCCCGGCCACAAACCCGGCTCGCATACCGCCGCCTTCTAGAATCAGTCCGACCATGGCCGTCAATTTGAATCTGAATGGTGTTCGTTTGACCTTCCGGGTATTCGATCCCGCCGAGATGTGACATCGTTATGTTAGAAAATATAAGGAGGTTCGCGCATGTTTTCAAGTGCATCTCAATCAGAATCGATGGGGTTGTCGTGCATTTTGTCTTATGAAGATAACACTTGTAATTCCTGTGTAGTTTAGGTACGTATAGATTTCGTTCTGTCACGGCATCCTATTTGATCTGATTTGAGAAGGCCTCTTAATATGCATGGTGGGTGTTACCTACTTTCAGCTTCTTTTAGGACACTGGGTCCTTGGTTCGCCATCAATAACCGAGTTAAGCGTAAGGAGGGATTCATGAAAAAAAGTATCTTTTCACTATCCGTGCTGGCTTTTTTGTTTGTATTGTTGACGCCCATGACCCCCGTTAAGGCCGCCGAGCCGATTATATTGGGGGTGCCCACCTCCCTGGGGTTTTTAGAAGGAAAGGAGGGCTTGGCCTGCGTAAACATGGCTGTGGAGGAGATTAACGCCGCAGGGGGCGTGAATGTGGACGGCGTAAAACGGCCCTTCAAGGTCATCGCCATCGATGCAAGAGGCGCGGAACCCGGCGTTCCGGTCAGTGACGTGATCCGGGCCCACAAAAAGCTGATCCTGGAGGATAAAGCCGATTTCATCGTGTTCGGATCATTCCGGTCCGAATGTGCCATCGCCTGTATGGATGTGGTGGGACAGCATAAGGTGCCGATGCTCTTGGGCACCGCCATGTCGCCGGGGATGCAGAAGAAAGTGATGTCCAATTATGACAAGTACAAATACACCTTCAGGGTGTGCCTCAATGCGGTGTATCTGATTAAGTACCTTGGGGGGACCATGGCCTATCTGAATAAGGAATTCGGGTTCAACAAGGTGTTTATCATGAATCAGGACGTGGCTTGGGCTAGAAAGACCGGAGACCTGATGATCAAACTGGTCTTTGACAAGATGGGATGGGAGGTGGTCGGGAGGCAGTCTTACCCCACCGGTTCATCCGATTTTTCATCCGGACTGATGAAAGCCAAGG
>JARRPY010000065.1:0-14975 GCA_037382425.1 Deltaproteobacteria bacterium | reverse complement strand
GTCACGTCACCAAAGGCGCGTTGTGGTATATTTGACCAAACCAGCCGTCATGGAGACATTCAAGTTTGTGGGCGCCCTTCCGCCTGGGAGCGAGATCGTGTTCGACTACGGGGTTTTGACCTCGATGCTGAGCGAGCGTCAACGATTCGCCCGGGAGCAGTTGGAGCGCAGGGTGGCTGCCGTCGGGGAACCGTGGATTACCTACTTTGATCCAGCGTCCCTCGCCCGTGACCTCCGGGGCCTGGGGTTTACGCAGGTCGAGGATTTCGGGCCTGAAGCCGCAAATGACTGCTACTTCAAGGATCGTACGGACGGCCTTCGCATCAGTGGAAGTAGTCGCCTCATGAAGGCGCGCGTTTGATGGCGTCTGGAACGTAAGGAATGAGCACTCAACGCTTAACCTTGACTTGCCAGGATGCCTACACTGATATCCAGGTTATTCCTTAGATTGAAAGGCATCGGTTTAATGACCGAACTGATGCCCAGGACAAAAAAGATATTGAAGATATTGGAACCCACCACATTGCCCACGGCGATCTCCACGTTTCGTCGGGCGGCTGCCACCGCAGAAGTGGCCAGTTCCGGGAGAGATGTGCCGACGGCTACAACCGTCAGCCCAACCAGGGATTGACTTAATCCCAATTTCAAGGCCAGGTACACGGCGCCATCCACAATCCATTTCCCGCCGAGGATCAATCCCGCCAGCCCCACAAGGATTAAAGAAATGGATTTGAAAAGACGGTGCTGCTTTGAGGGAATATGGGATTCCAGTCCCTCTATCTGTTTGGCGATGGAAAATGAATAGTACAAGAAGATGATGAAGAAAGCGAGCAGGACCAACCCGTCGATTCGGCTGAGGGTAGAAGACGCGGCCCCATCGATCAATCGATCATTGACCAGGATGCCGGCCAGCACTGCGGCCAGGAGGGCCAAAGGGATTTCCTTCCATACAGTGCCCTTTGACACGGATAAGGGATAAATAATTGAAGCGATACCGAGAATGAGAAAGATGTTCGCGATATTGCTTCCCAGCACATTGGCAATCGCAATATCCGTGTTCCCTTTCAGGCTCGATACGACATTGACGAAGAGCTCCGGACAGGAGGTGCCAAAGGCCACCACGGTGAGCCCGATCACCAGGTCGGACACATGGAATCGCCTCGCTATGGCAGACGCCCCCTCCACCAAAAGATCCGCACCTTTGATGAGCAGGGGAAACCCGATGAGGAAGAGCGCATAAGGGAGGAAGGCCATCACGATATTCACACGGAGTACCCGTCAAAGGGTCTGATGTAGATGATGAAGCATAGGATCTTGAGGAGCGAACTTTTCAATTTGCCAAGGCTGTGAAGCTGTTCGTCCTCTTGCTATGTTCTTGGAATTTGGTGTTTGTGATTTGTGATTTGTGATTTCGGATGACCCTCTTAAGGCCCATCACAACCGCTTTGATCACAGAGTTCTGAAAACCGGCGGGTAAAGTCATGGGTGTCCATGGTGCGGTCAAATTCCCTCAGCCACTTCAGGATATACCCCCTGTCAACAGCCGGATTCTTGATGAGTATGGCGACCCCATCTTCAAGATCCCTGGGGCGGCCCGCAAAGATCTTGTGAATCTTCACATCTTCCACAGAGGCGAACATGACGGCCGTTTCACCAATAAAAACCGGGTTTGCCCGGGCGATGGCCTGTTTCTCGTAAGGCGTAAACGAAAAGATGAAATCAACCCGAATCCCGGTGGTGCTTTCCCTTGCCGGCAGGACAAATGTTTTTTCCACAAAAGGCCTGACGTCCTGGGGAACCACGTCCAGACCCATATCTTTGACAGCCTTCAATACACTTCCCAGTTCATCCACGCTCACACCGAGGGTAATATCAATATCCCGGGTCAACCGGGGCGTGCCATAAAGGAGCACGGCCTGCCCGCCTATGATCATGTAAGGCAGCCCGGCTCCCCCCAGGCTCTGGGCAATTTTGCTCAGGAGGGCCTCAAACATGGTTCAGTATCCGGGCTATCCTCAGATCCACTTCTATGCCTTCGAGCGGATCTTCTGATGGCAGCACCTCCAGAAAAAGGCCTTCTTCCCACATGGCTTCAAACAGTCGAAGGGACGCAAAATAGTCATTCCCTTCCGATCGGAGGTATTCCCGCTCAAATTCAGCCAAAGCCTCTGTATTTTTTATCACGCAACCTCCTGTTATCCCGATTTATTGAGATGATACGTAATATTCTTCTCCGGGGGTAACGCTTACATTATAACATTGGCTTGACTGGATTGGAAGACTATCTGAAGGGCTTGAATCCATCGGCACCCTGGCCGGCGGGCTGGCCCACGACTTCAACAACGCCCTGACCGCGGCCTCTGCACAAAATGTACCCCTGCATCCAGAACGCCGTGATGGGCGATGACATTGGCTGTGTAACCAAACATAAACAATACCTTGAGACCGGGGTAAAGGTTTTGCAGCTGATCAGCCAATTCCTTTCCGCTCATCTCAGGCATGACCACATCATGAACGGCAGCTGATGTGGGAGCGGCCGGTTTCTTTCTGGGTGTTTTTTTCTTTGCCATGATCTTCCTCGTTCGAATAAGGGATATTAGGATCCGTCATGGCATAGGACACCACCCGGGCATGGATCCCGAGGAGATTGACATCTCCCTTCATGACAATGTGCTGACCTTCAAGAGCGAGCGGCGTCATTCTTTTTGCGCCTTGCGATCGCCTGTGCAGCCAGAATGCCGCTTGCAGATGCCTGTAGCAACCCCCTGGTGATGCCTGCACCGTCACCGATGGCGAAAAGATTTCTTATCCCGGTTTCCATTTCGGATGATACATTAATCCGATGGGAGTAGAATTTGACTTCTACGCCGTATAAAAGGGTATGCCTCGAATAGACCCCTGGGGCGATTTTCTCTAAGGCCTGCAGCATCTCGATGATACTGAGGAGATGGCGGTAAGGAAAAACAAAACTCAAGTCACCGGGAGTTGCCTCTTTCAGTGTGGGTACCGTGAGACAGCGATCGATACGTTCTCGCGTGCTCCGCCTGCCGGCCAAGAAATCACCCAACCGCTGAATGATCACCCCTCCACCCAGTAAATTTGCCAATCGGGCGATGTAGTGACCATAGGCAATCGGATCGTCAAACGGTTGCGTGAACGCGCTGCTCACCAAAATTGCGAAATTCGTGTTTTCACTCCTTCTTCGGGCATAGCTGTGCCCGTTCACCGTCACGATCCCATCATGGTCTTCCGTCACCACCTCACCGAATGGATTCATACAGAACGTCCGCACCTTGTCGTCGAAGGTTTTAGAATAGTGTATCAGCTTGGATTCATAGGCCGTGTCCGTGATTTCCTTGAGAACACTGGCCGACAGTTCAACACGCACGCCGATATCAACGGAGGTAGCCTTTGTCTTCAGCCCCAAAGACGCCGCCTGTTCCTTCATCCAACGGGCCCCCGATCGTCCAGGGGCCACGATAATAAACCTGGAGGTAATTTCTCGACCGTCGGCAAGTCTGATGCGTTGAATTCTGCCGGAGTCAGCCACGAGTTCTTCCACTTTAGATTCCGTGCATATATCCACTCGCCCTATCAAAGACGTTCTGAGACGTTCCAAGACAGGTTGGCAGTTCTCCGTGCCGATATGCCGGATGCGGGTCGGCTGGAGTTGGAGGTCGGCCATGCGGGCTCTGTCAGCCAGCGCTTCCAATTCCTGGGAAGGCTCGCCAAAAATGCGGTCGGGTGCTCCGTGCGCGGCGTAAATGTCATCTGTCTTTTTCAACAGGTCGTATAGAGACGTCTCTTCGACGAATTCGCTTAGGGCGCCACCGACTTCCGTGGAAAGCGTCAGCTTTCCATCACTGAATGCGCCCGCGCCTCCCCACCCACAGAGCCTGTCTTGTGGATTTTGCCGTTCCCGCTTGCTGAGATCCCTGCCCTGCTCCAGTATGACAATTCCCGTTATGCCCAGGTCTACCAGAGCCTTCGCAGCAAATATGCCTGCAGGGCCC
This sequence comes from Deltaproteobacteria bacterium, assembly GCA_037382425.1. Lineage (GTDB taxonomy): Bacteria > Desulfobacterota > DSM-4660 > Desulfatiglandales > Desulfatiglandaceae > JAIPDZ01. The sequence continues at coordinate 10,962 of JARRPY010000065.1, read as the reverse complement.
GCACCCACAATGGCCACTTCATAATCCATATATCCAGAACCTATTTTTTGAAAAATGCATCAAACGGCTTAGTCCCGATAATTTTGTTAATGTACCACAGGATACAGACGGCTTCAAATCCATTGGTCGGGCTGTTGGAAAGAAAATCTCCGGCCGTCATCATGTCGAAAAAGACTTTTTCCCATTCACCGGCTTTAACGGGATTCCCCGAGATGAGTTCGGCTTGGCCCGGAAGGGCAAGGCACAGATAGACCTGACCCGCTTCGAGAGCGCATATGGCAAAAAACGGGTGCCGCTTTTTGGAACGAACAGAACTGGCCCATCGTGGCGACGTGTCGCCATTGTTAGATATCCCGGCCCTTTATAACGGGACGCCGGCGGATATTACCCGGCACGACTCGGAAGAACCCACGCAGGCCGAAGATGTGGCGGGCGCAATTCCCGGGCCCCCTCACCAAAAATCGGAACAACCGGTTCCGAATCTCTTCGGATTCAGGAACTGCCGGTTCATGTCCGGTGCCTTTGAAAGAGGCGAGGAAAACCATATATGTGTTTCCGGGCACCCCCTATCTATTTTACTGGAGATGACACAGGGGGGAGGGGTGTGTGGCATTTTGTTTGCAATTCCATCGTGAAGGAACACCGAAGAAAAGCCCGAGGTGCCGGACATGCGGATTTTGAGGAGAGAAGCCGGCCCCATTAAAACCAAAGAGAGGCTCGGTCCTGGCCCTCAAGCCTGAAGGATTCGTATCGCCTGTAACGTTGGAAAACGGCGGGTCCGACAGTCGTAGCGTGAAAAGAAAGGGGAGGGGTCGGGCCTCGGGTGATCGCGAAAGGACGGCGCCTCAGCGTTTGATGGAATCAGATGCCATGTGGTAATCGCAATTGAGAAAGCTGACATCAGCGCGAGACAAAAACATCACTTTCCATCCGTTTTCCATCTCACTTTTTTTCCTCTGACATCCACGTGGACGAAGGGGCCGTGGTGCCGGTTCTTTTTGTACCATGACAAGCCGCCGAAAAAGGATTGACGGGCCGTTCCCTTGAACAGCGCGTCGATCATCTCGTACATCACCACGGCATCTTTGTAGTTCTCTACACCGTCCTTGTTCAGATCATCCATTTGTCCATCTCTTGGACGTTCATCCACAAAGATATCCGCGGCACCGCCCCATAGATGCCGGCTGTATTGGCCGTTTCCAATCTGCCGGTTGTAGTGAGGGGTTCGATATCCACTCATGACGGCGAAGGTGTCGTAGGCATATCCTCGATTATTGAGCTGACCCAGGATACGCTCCAGTTTCAAAATGAGTTTCTCCCGAATGACCACATACTTGGGATATGTACCCGGTTGCCTGCAGACGAGCTGTGTAAGTGTAAAGTGGGGGGAAAGGCGGGCCGTTTCATTTTGACGGGTCACCTCAATAAAGCCCCGGGGCGGCGCATAGATGGGAAGATTACGCAATGGAATCGAAGGGTAGCGTCCGATTCGATAGCCATTGAGATACTCTCCTTTTAACTCCCTATAGGGCATCATCACAAAGACATTCAACAGGACCTCATCTACCGGCCAGACCCTGGACATTCTGAGGGTATAAAGACCCGTTTTTTGGGGAGCTCTCCACGCCCACACGCGATCTCCTCTTTCCAGGAACTCGCCGGCACGGGCGTCCGCTTGAAACCGGGCATTTTCACGGCCACCCACCACCCTGAAAACGACGCGTTCACCGGGCAGGACGAACAGACTCCCCACCCGATAAGGCCATACATCGCCTTTGCATTCAATGGAAAAGCTCGCCTTTTCAGGTGAAAAGGCACGGGCCCATGAGGCCGTGATGAACAAGCCGAAAAGAGAAACCCATACCGCTCGGAGAAAATTCGAGCCGGGTGAAGGTCGGATACGTAATGAAGTCAATGTCATGATGACCGATCGTCGAAGTCCGCTTTGGGTGGGTTAACGTCCAGGGCTTTCATCAAACGCGCGTCCCTTCCATATATGTCCTTTCGAAAATTTAGGATGCCTTCATTATCCACAAAAACCGTCCAGTAGAGCAAATGAATATCGACAGGCATTTTCAGGATGACGGTTTTCTCCGTGTTTTTGGCAATTTCATCCTGTATGGCCTGTCTGTTCCATCGGGGGTCATCCTTCAGCAAATATTCGGCCAATTCAATGGGCTTTTGGATCCGGATGCAGCCCGAGCTGAAGGTCCGCGACGTCTTTTCGAACAGCTCCGGGGATGAGGTGTCATGTAAATATACGTTGAACCGGTTGGGAAACATAAACTTCACCTTCCCGAGGGCATTGTCTGGGCCGGGGTCCTGCCGCAGCCTGTAGGGAAAGTTTTTCTCGTTCACGCGCGCCCAGTCAACCGATGCCGGGTCGATCTCCCGGGCTTCTGCGTTCCACCCCTGAAAGACGCGCATATGCTGTTTGAGGAGATAGGCCGGATCTTTTTTGATCAGGGGCAGCTTGTCCTTGACCGCGATGCCGGGGGGCACCTGCCAGTAAGGAGAAAACACGAGGTAAGTGATCTTGCCGCTGAACACCGGGGTGCGCCGGTACCCTTTCCCCACGATGACCCGCATTTCCATCACCTGTCTTTGGTCCTGCGTGACACACAGTACGAAGTCGGCCATGTTGACGATGAGATGTGGGTTCCCGAGATCCTCGGGGAGCCAGCGCCAGCGTTCCATATTGATTTCGACCTGTCTCACCCGCGTCTCTGCCGATACATTGAGTGCGGACAACGTGTCGTGACCCACAACCCCATCCGGATTCAGTCCGTGACAGCACTGAAAGTCGCGCACCATGCTCTCCAGTGCCTCGTCAAACCGATCATCATCCGGATATTTCGCCTCCGGAGCGGCCGACCATCTTTCCTCTGATAACCGGGTTCGCAATTCTGCTACCCTTTTTCCCCTGTCGCCCCTTTTCAAAACCGGTCCCTCTGAGACGGTTGCCCATCCGCCTCTATGCACAATGCCTCGATACCGTGCAAGCGCGTGTTTGAGCAGCCCATAGCCCGACTGAGCGGGGAGAAGCCCCTGTAAGGCCTCCTCAATCCCATTTGAGTTAAGGGCATTCTCAAGAACTCTATCCAATTCGGCACCTCGCCGGTTGGCAACCCATTCAGGATCGACGCTTTCCGGGTTGATTCGGCCGGAGAGGAGGTGAGAGCCGTACATCAGAAAGGCATCCGTGAGCAACAGATCCAGGTCCACCCATCTTCCGGGGTTTAATATATGGTTCTTTTTTTGATTTTTCCGGATGTCTTCTCTGTTGGCCAGAATTCGTTTCAGATGGTAATCCTCGGGATTTAGCCCTTCACGGTCAGCCGCTTTGATGCACTTCACCAGAACATCCATGTGGTGCTGCGGTCCCTCACCACCGATCCAGGCCGGCAGATAGCCCCGTTTTTGGTAAAAGCGGGGCAGGGCCTTCTGAGCGTGAATCCGTTCCGTGCCCACCGATATGTGGGCGGGAAATCCGGCCGTCTCGATCCGGTTCCTGAGGAATTCCCGGAGCTGATCCTCTGTTCCCCGCTCCGCCAGCCCGTAAGGCGCGAAGAAAAGGAAGCCGGTCATCCCCAGGATATAAGAAAAAATTCGAAGCATGCGATGGTCCAACGGCCGATAGCCTCTAATGGTGTCGCCTCATACAGAGGCACAGAATATAAAACACTTCCCGTGCGCAATCAATGATATCATCGGGGTCAGCAAAAATTCATTTCCCTGTTCATCGAATGATGCCCCCTTGACCGGCGCAAGCGACCCCATGTCGCATGTGGTCCGAGGGTTTGCAAAGAACTGTGCCACCCATGGCACGCCGATTGCAGGAAGTCCCTCCTTTAAAAGGTAGATTCGGTTCGGCACCCTTGGGACAGCTGGTCACCAGCCGCACGAATGAAAGATAGGTAGAGATGAAGGAGTTCTGGCTGTGCTTTGTTCCGCTTTTCGTAGCAGTGGATGCCTTCGGCGTGTTGCCGTTTTATCTGAGCCTGACACAAAGCGTTCCTGTTTTTAAACGGCGGGATGTCCTGCTACAGACCCTGATGACCGCATCAGCCGTCTCGGTGGCGTTTCTCGTGGGCGGGCCTGCCTTGATGAGTCTTCTGGGTATTGCCGTCTCTGACTTTATGGTCGCCGGGGGAATTCTTCTTTTTGCCATCTCTCTGATGGATTTGTTAACCGGCGAGAAGCGGCAACGACGGGTGGATGTACATACTCTCGGGGCCGTACCCCTCGGAGTTCCCTTAATCGCCGGTCCCGCCGTTCTCACCACCTCCGTGTTGCTGGCAAACCTTTATGGATTGGTCCTTACGGGCCTGGCCCTGTTGATCAATGTAGGAATTGCAGTGACCGTCTTCCGCTTTTCCAATCCCATCAACCGCCTTCTGGGGCATGCAGGGCTGAGAATCGTCTCCAAGATCGCCAGTTTGCTCTTGGCGTGCATTGCCGTGATGCTGGTCCGTCAAGGCATCGTGCAAATTATTGAGCGTTCGATCAAGGCGTTGTAGGTGATGGCCAAACTGCTGCTTAATTGGTTGAGTGTGTATGAAGATGAGGTTCGGCTCTTTCTCTGGTCCGCCCTACTCCTCTTTCTGATCCGGGGGGCCGACATCCTCTTCAACAACGTGGCTGAAACGGCCTTTCTCAAACGCTACGGCGTTCAATACCTGCCCATCGTCTACATGATCAATGCGGTGGCCACCTTTTTTATCATGGGGCTTTTGACGGCCGCCATGGCCAGGACACGGGACAGTAAGCTCCTAACCGGCATGCTGATGGGGAGCGGCCTGTTGGTGGCCGGCCTGAGATTCGTCATCCCTTTGGGGCTCGATCTCTTATATCCCGTCCTCTTCATCCTGAAATCTCAGCTCGAGGTCCTGCTCGCCCTGGTCTTCTGGAACATGGCCAACGACCTCTTTAACACCCGGCAATCCAAGCGGCTCTTTCCGCTGATCACCGCAGGAGGCGTCCTCGGCGCCATCGTGGGGAGTTTTCTCACGGCGCCGTTGGCCAGATTCATTCGCATGGACAACCTCCTCCTGGCCTACTTCGGGGTCTGTGTGATGGGTGCCGCCGTGGTACACCGATTGGGGGCCACCTATCCCACGCTGCTCATACAGGAACCACTGCCCAAGGACACCCCCAAGATGCGGGTTTCCATGATAGCGGAGATCAAAAAAATCTGGCCGCTCATGAGAGAGTCCCTGTTGGTCAAGGTGCTCATTTTCCTCACCCTCATGCCCAACATCGTCATTCCCATCATCAATTATCAGTTCAACTACGCCGTCAACCAGAACTATGCCACCGAAGGCGGTATGCTGTCGTTTTTTTCCGTTTTCCGCGGGGTTCTCAATATCATCAGTTTGATTATTTTGCTCTTTGTGGGGAAGCTCTATAGCAAATGGGGCCTGCCGGCGGCGTTGATGATTCACCCCTTTAATTACATATTGGCCTTTCTGGCATTTTTGTTCCGCTTCGATATCTATTCGGCCATGTATGCCAGAATCTCCACCAATGTATTGCGGGCCACCATCAACAATCCGGCCAGGGCCGTGCTCATGGGTCTGTTCCCCGCATCTCAACGGGCGGTGGTCAGGCCCTTTTTGCGGGGCACGGTGGTCCGGATAGGGACGCTTGTGGGATCCGGCGTCATTCTGGTCACAGAGCATGCCCTCCATCCCCGCTATCTCTCCCTCGTGGCGTTGGCCTGTGTGGGGGTGTGGATCTTCTACGATGTGGGCCTCAAGAAACAGTATGTGAAGATTATCACGGACTTCATCTCCAGGGGTATGCTCACCCTCAAGGAGATGAACGCGGCGGATGTCGCTCACGTCTTTAAGGACAAGAAGGCGCAAACCCTTTTGATCGAGCGCTTCTATGCGTCCAAGGGTGCGGCATGCCTCTGGTATGCCGACCTGTTGCGGAACCAGCAGTTGCCCGACGTGGACCCTATCCTGCTTGAGGCCATGCGNNGCAGACGGCCCTGGCAAAAAGGGCCGCCCGGTTCCCTGCCGAGATCGCCAAGGCGTTCAGTGAAGACCTCTTTAAAACGGCCACAGACCCGACGGTAAAAGCCTATGCCGCCGCCGGTCTGTACCCCACCCACAGGGATGAGGTCCAAGGCTTTATCCGATCCATGCTCCACTCTGATGAGCCAAACGAGCGGAGGGCGGGGGTCATTATCGTGGGGGAAACCAGGGACGCCGCCCATGTAGATGTCCTCCAGGACATGCTCCACAGGGAAACAGATCCCGGCATCCTTTCCTGCGTGATTCGGGGTCTTCACCGCCTAAGCGTGCCGGCGCTGAACGCGTCCCTGGCCTTTCATCTCTCCCACCCTGAGGTCGAGGTTCGCCTTGCCGCCCTGGAGGCCTTTGACATTGAGGACGACGAAGGCCTTCGAAAAATCCTTTCCCTCATGGGAGACCCCGATGCCGAGGTGTGTCAAAAGGCTCAGGAAAAGATCAAGCAGGCCACCTATCAGAATCCGCTGATTCTCATAAAATCCCTCAACATTCCCGGCCGGAAGCTGAGAGAGCACCTTTTTGACCTGCTAAACACCCTCAACATCAAGGCCCCGGCTGTGTACCGGTTTGCCCGGACCCAGCTCAAAAAGGCGTATCTCTGTCTTTTGGAAGCCGAGGCCCTCCGCGCGTTTTCTGAAGGCCCGGAACGGAACCTGCTCACGGAACATCTGGCCCAGGAGGTGAAGGGAAGGATCGAAACCATCCTTCGCGTCCTGTCCATTCAAGACACCTCCGGCCAAATTCGAATCATTTGGCGAAGCCTCTTTTCCGCGGACAGCCGGCAGCGGGCCAACGGCATCGAGGCCTTGGCGGATACCATAGACCGAACCCTCTCGAAGATTCTGGTCCCGCTCGTGGAGGATATCCCTCTGTCAGAAAAAATGAAAGCGGGGAGAAAGGAATTTGCCTTCCCTGACGTAAGGGATAAGACCGCCCTGATCTTGCACCTCCTGGAAAAGCCGGACTGGGTGACCGTCTTCTTCGCCCTCACCCTGCTGGAAAAAGAGGGGCCATCCGGCATGGGCTACCCTCCCCTCGGGGCACTTGAATCCTCGGAAAACCCGTGGATCCGCGAGAAGGCGGCGAAGCTCCTCCATGGACACCAGTTGGAAGGAGACATGGGCATAACCGGCATGGACGCCCCTCCCGATCTGACGACCCGGATGCTTCATCTAAAAACCATCGGTATCTTCCAGGGACTGACCGTGGCTGAATTGGCGGCCGTTTCAACGGGACCCCAATTCATATCCTGCGGCTCAAATGAAGTGGTCATGCGGGAGGGCGATCCGGGAAACGCCCTGTATCTGATCATGGAAGGGGGCGTATCCGTCATCAAAGGAAAGCCTGGCAGAAAGCGCCTCGAAATCGCCACGCTCACGCCGGGGGACTATTTCGGTGAGATGGCCTTGCTGGATGAGGCGCCCCGATCGGCAACGATTCTAACCACCGGTCCCAGCCGCTTCATGGTCCTTTACAAAGCCGACTTCGACAGACTTGTGACCGAATCGCCTCAGATTGCCCTCAATATCTGCAAGACCCTCTCCCGACGGATACGAAGCCTGCACGAGCGCATCAGCGGGATGCCAAAGCCCACCCATCATGCCGTCCAAACAGTGGGATCCACCGCACATGGGTAGGTCGCATCGGGGAGAATGGTTTTCATGATATGGCGCCTTGCAGCACAGTCCGTACTTGCGTCAATACATCCGTCGGCGAAAGAGCCATCCCGCAGCCACCAGGCTCAGCAGCCCGATGAGGGCCATGGGCCAGTAAAGGTTCCAGATGAGATCGAAAGAGGCGGCCTCCAGAAAAACCGACCGGACAATAATGAGAAAATAGCGCATGGGGTTCAGATAGGTGAGATACTGGACCGCCGGGGGCATGTTGGCGATGGGGGTGGAAAATCCCGACAGGATGATGGCCGGGACCAGAAACAGAAATGTTCCCAGAAGGGCCTGCTGCTGGGTGACCGAAAGGGAGGAGATCATGAGACCCACCCCGACCGCTGAGAGCAGGAACACCACGAGGCCCAGGTAAAGGGGCGCGATTGCGCCCCTGAACGGGACCTCAAACCAGAAGATGGCCATCAGCAGGATAAAGGTGGCTTCGGCCATGCCGATGATGAAGCCGGGAAGGGCCTTTCCGATAAGAATTTCCACCGGTCTGAGGGGGGTGGCCAGCATCTGATCGAATGTCCCGGCCTCCCGTTCCCGGGCCACGGACAGGGCCGTGAGGAGGAGACTCACCACCAGGGTCAGGAGGGCCACCAGACCCGGCACAATGAACCATCGGGAATCCAGATTGGCATTAAACCAGAACCGGACCCGCAGTTCAGACGGCGCCGATTCCCCGTGGGATTCGGCCCAGTCCCTGTTGAACGCCGTGACGATGTTTCGGACATAGTTGAGCACAATCATGGCGGTGTTGGAGTTGCGGCCGTCCACAATCACCTGCAGGGACCCGGGCCGGCCCTGAAGCATATGCGCCGAGAACCGGGGGCCGATGTGCACCACGGCCATGACCTCCCGGTTGTCGATGAGCGGCCGCACCTCCCGGTCGCTTCGGACGACGGCTACCCGATGAAAGTTGCGCGACCCTTCCAGCCGTGACAGCAGGTCCCGGGAGGCGCGGCCGCTGTCCTCGTTGTAGACGGCATAGGTCACATGCTCCAGATCGAATGTGGCCGCATACCCGAATACCATGAGCTGGATGATGGGCGGGCCGATGAGGACGATCCGACTCTTGGGGTCCACCACGATGGCGATGAATTCCTTGATCATCAGGGCGAGAATGCGGCGCAGCATGATGTCCCCTATTCCAGTCGCTTTTTCATTCGCCTGCGGACCAGCAGGAGGAAAAAGATGCACATGATGGCCAGGGCCAGGGCGTTCCAGGCCACAACACCCCATACATTTCCCGCGAGAAAGAGGGACTGAAGGATACTCACAAAGTAGCGGGCCGCGATGATGTGGGTGATGAACTGCACGACCCGGGGCATGGAGCCGATGTCAAAGAGAAACCCGGAGAGGATAAAGGCCGGCAGGAACGTGGCGATGATGGCGATCTGACCGGCCACGAACTGGTTCTTGGCCACCACCGAGATGAGAAGCCCCATGGCCAGGGCGGTCAGGAGAAACAGTGCGGACGCGGCAAAGAGGACCAGAAAAGACCCTCTAAAGGGCACATCAAAGATCCAGATGGCCATGGCCACGGACAGGGCCATTCCCCCCATCCCCAGGATGAAATAGGGGATGATTTTTCCCAGCAGGATTTCCTGAACCCGGACCGGCGTCACCATCAGGGCCTCCATGGTTCCCCGCTCCCATTCCCGGGCCACCACCATGGCCGTGAGCAGCGCCCCGATAAGAGTCATGATGATGGCGATGAGCCCGGGAACGAGAAAGTTGCGGCTCCGCATCTCCGCATTGAACCAGATTCGCTGCTCAACGACGACCGGCACCGACAGGGATTGTCCACGCTCCCGGGCCACCTGTTCCTGCCATGTGCCCCAAACCCCTTTCACATAGCCTTCGATGATCCTGGCCTGATTGGCATCCACACCGTTGACGATGACGCCGACGGACGCGGGTTCCGAACCGAGCAGTTCCCTGGCGAAATTGCCGCGCAGCCATACGATGCCGTCCACCTCCCGGTGCATGAGGGCCTGTTCGGCTTCCTGAATGGTGTTCATGGTCACGGGCCGGAAATAGCGGGAATTCTCGAACCCGCCTGTGAATGCGGTGGTCTCGGTGCTGGGATGTTCCACCACCACGGCGATGGGGACGTGCTCGGCATCCAGGGAAACGCCGTAACCGAAAAGGAGGAGAAGGATCACCGGGAACACAAAGGCGATGGCGATGCTGGAGGGATCCCTGACGATCTGATGGGCCTCCTTCTTCATGAGTCCGGTCAGCCGCATGAGGCCTTTTCGGGGAGAGGAGCGGGAGACGTTGTGACGGGTCATGCCAATCTCCTCACGCCGTACCGTTCGATGAGATCATGGCGATGAAGGCGTCTTCCAGACTGGGCTCGGGACGGTCCGGGGAGCGGTATCGCGCCTTGATTTTTGCGGGCGTTCCTTCTCCCAGGATTTCGCCCTGGGCCATAATGACCAGCCGGTCGCAGTATTCGGCCTCGTCCATAAAATGGGTGGTCACGAGAATGGTTACCTGGGCCGCAGCGAGCCGGCCGATGCGCTGCCAGAATTCCCTCCGCGCAATGGGGTCCACCCCGGAGGTGGGTTCGTCCAGAAAGAGGATATCGGGTTCGTGCATCAGGGCGGCGGCCAGGGCCAGCCGCTTCTTGTAGCCCAAGGGGAGGTCGCCGCTGGTCGCTTCCGCCACCGGTTTCAGGCCGAAAGAGGCCATGGCCCACCTGATCCGGTCTTTCTGGCGGCTGCCTTTAAGACCATAGGCGCTGCTGAAAAACCGGAGGTTCTGAGTCACGTTCAGCCCGCTGTAGAGGGAAAATTTCTGGGCCATGTATCCGATTCGGGCCCTGGCCTTGGCCGGCGCCACCCGGAGGTCTTCCCCGGCCACGGTCAAACGGCCGTCCGATGCAGGGAGGAGTCCGCAGAGCATGCGGAATGTGGTGGACTTGCCGGCCCCATTGGCGCCCAGAAGCCCGAATATCTCGCCCCGGGAGACCCGGAAGCTGATCCCCTTCACCGCCCGAAAGTCGCCGAACCGGCGCTCCACATTCTCCACCACGATGACATCCCCCTTGCCCGCTTCCTCCGCCCTGGGCGCCGGGCCCTCCACGTCCTCCGTGGGCCCCGAGCCGCCTTCATTTTCAATACGGGAGGTGAGGCGGGCGATAAAGGCGTCTTCGAACCGGGGGGCGACCGGGGTGACCTCGATATCCCCGTTTTCTTTCATGAGACCCGCGACGGCCTCGGGTGCCATGGGGCGGTCCATGACCAGAC
>JARRPY010000064.1:0-24478 GCA_037382425.1 Deltaproteobacteria bacterium | reverse complement strand
CGGTGGTCATGGGGAAACTCCTTCGCAGAGCAGGTGGGTGACGATGCGGGCCAGAATGTCCTTTTCATTGGGCCGGCTTTCAGCGATCAAAAGGGTGATGGCGACCAGCGCGGCATTTGAGATGCGGGGCTGACCGTCGCTTGCCGTGAGAGCATCGTTTCGTTCGAGGAACCAGAGAAAAAGGGCCGCCGCGATCCTTTTGTTGCTTCCACGAAGGCATGGTTTTTGACCATAAAATAGAGCAGGTACGCCGCTTTTTCCTCAAGGCTGGGGTAGACGTCCTCTCCTGCGGCCGTCTGCATGATAGCCCCCAGTGCGGAAGCGAGACCCTTGTCTTTTTCCACGCCGAAGACGGCCGATTCTGAAAACTGAGACCGGATTTGTTCGACGATACGCAGTGCCTCGTCGTATTCGAGCGGATGAACCACGGTGCGGGAGACCGGCGGTGAACCGACCCGTCGGTGGTCGTAGTCGTCGAGCAGTTCCAGAGCGCGGTTGTATTCGCCCACGACCGTTAGAAGGGCTTTGGCTTCGTCGCCGGATAGATCGCGGCGTTTCGCCGTATCGGCAATGAGCTTCACCGTCCGGTTCAGGTCCCGCAGGCGGGATTCGTTGACGGTGTACCCCTCAAGAATGTGGTCTCGCAGAACGCGGGTGGCCCAGATGCGGAACTGGGTCCCGCGTTTGGAGTTGACCCGGTAACCGACGGAGATAATGGCATCAAGATTGTAGAAACGGACCTTTCTTCGGACCTGCCGGCTTCCCTCCTGTTGAACTACCGAGGATTACTCGGTACTTGCCGATTCATCCAGCTCGCCTTCCCTATATATGTTGCGAAGATGCAGACCGATAGTATCGGTGTTCTTTTCAAAAAGTATCGACATCTGTTTCTGGCTGAGCCAGATACTTTCCCGTTCCAGCCGGACATCCAGCTGGATGTCGCCTTCGGGAACTTCATACAGAATGATTTCACCGCGCGGGGCTTCCTTGGTCATGCTGCGGTCTCCTCGGGGATATTGGCTTCCTCTGTCTAGGAAAGATTGAGAAAGAGAGAAAGAGGGACACGGGGACGTCAGTGGATCATAGGGGTCACCACCCTTTCCTAAACAGCCACACCGTAAATCCGGACATCGGTACCCGATCCTCACTTCGGTTCATTTGGTTCAAACGCCATTTCCGGTTTCCAGATCTTCCAGACATTTCCCACCAGACTCGCGCCCGGTTTGAGGGTTTTCTTTCCAGGCTGCCAACCGGAAGGCGTTGCTTCGCCGGTTTCCCGTACATGCTGAAACGCTTTTACCTGGCGAATGAGCTCTGCCACATTGCGGCCCACGGCCGGGGTGAGGATCTCCATGGCCTGGATCACGCCATCCGGATCAACGATAAACCGTCCGCGCATATTAACACCGGCCATCTCTTCGTAAACGCCATAGACATTTCCAATTCGGCCCCCTGCATCCGACAGCATGGGATAGGGAACACCGCCCTCAATCATTTTGGACAGCTCATATTTCTGCCACATTTTGTGTGTAAAGCGGCTGTCCGTGCTGATGGAGAGCACTTCAACGCCCATGGCCTTCAATTCCGGATATTTGGCGGCAACTGCCGTCAGTTCGGTGGGTCAGACAAAGGTGAAATCGCCGGGGTAGAAGCAAAGCACCACCCATTTTCCTTTGTAATCCGACAGCTTGATGTTTTTAAAGCCGCCATCCATAAAGGCGTTGGCTTCGAAATCGGGAGCCGGTCTTCCAACACGTGCCAGGGGCATGCTCCGACTTTCGAAATTCGCAGTACCCGTTGCCGGGCTTTTTTCCGGATTAGACATCCCAATGGGCCCCTTTGCCGGCTTGACACATGATTCGGGCTCCTCGGCACGAGCCGGGAAAATCCCCGTCAAGATAACGAACATTGCAGCACCTACCATGAGCGTCAAATTTCTTCTTTTTCGCATTTTACCTCCTCCAATTATCGGATTGATCATTCTCGAAGCCTAAAAACATCACTTGCGATCATACTTTCCCATCAGCATCGCCCGACCCCATACTAAAATAGAATCATCGGGGTCGTTTGCAGCAATTCTCATTATGTCCTTTATGGGTATGCGGCCACAGGGGCCTCTTTCGAAACGCTACCAATTATCCTTTTATGACCTTAATCTGGCAGAGTTCCCAATTACCCTTACTGATTATGGTTGACGTGAAATGCTTGCGTAGGCATAGCTACTCAACCCCGCTGCATCGTAGAACCGGCCGTTATAGTCGGTACTCGCATTTAGCGAAAGGGGGACGTCCATTTGTAATTCAGTAACTACGATTCCATTCGCAGGTTCCTGTCCTTGACGATCCCCTCCCCCTTTTTTACTGCGTATGCAATGCCTGGCTGGCTCATGCCTAAACGTTTTGCCACTTGAGTTCCCTCTACGCCTAACTCTCTCATACGATCCTGACCCGTTCGCCTCAACTTCCTAACCTCTGACCAACCACCAAGGCTCCTTATCAAGCCTCCCCCGACCAACTCCGGCCGTCTCCCTTGAGTCACACCTTCCTTGACATAAAGATGATAGTTCTTTCTTCCCTTTAATGAACCCTGTCCAAAATAGGAAAGAACATATTTTGTTTCCTGCCAAGCACAGGTCCTCTTCTCCATAAGAACACTGTGTCCGCAATATTTGTATCGATCCAAACCTGCCATATCCGGAACGAGTTTTGCCCTGAGCGGATTCAAGTGAATATAGCGGACCAATTCCTTTAAATAAACATCTTCCTGGCACACGATGGATTTATACCGGTTTTGGAAGAGCTGTCCATGACGCCTATGCCTGCGGTTAAATCGTATGACATACCCCGTTAGAAGCCGTCTCATTAAGTTCGAGAGGCCCTTATCTCCGGAACGGAATAAGAAATGTGCATGGGTGGATAAAAATGCCCAAGCATAACAGGATGTACGGGTAGCCGGCAATAAATCAGCCAGGCGATCCATCATGTCATTTCGATCCTTGTTGTCTCGAAATACTTTCCGACGCTCTATTCCACGGATAATGACATGATGAACAACCCCTGGGGCATCTAATCTGGCTAATCTCGGCATAAACAATCAAATAGCATATCGCATCTGAAGCGTCAAGTTACTGAATTACAAATGGACGTTATATATAGAAATAACGAGAGGTTACACTCCCCCGTATAGCATAGAAAAAAATTATTTAATAGCTACCCAAAAAAGAAACCTCCTGTTAAGAAGAGTTTGGTTTCCAAAACAAAAACACTTAACAAAGGAGGTTTCAAGATGGATGGTGTGGATGTTATCAGGTTGGAGAAGTTTCGTCAATTGAAGAAGGAAATCCGGGGTTCTGAGAGACATCTGATTGTAGGAATTGACATAGCGAAAGAGAAGCATAGGGCTTTTTTTGGTACGGCTAATGGTAAGACGCTTTTGAAGCGGTTGGTATTCGAAAACGATTTGGATGGATTTAAAAAATTGATGACGCACGTTGAGGCCGTGAAAACGAGGAATGATTTGAAGAAAGTGGTATTTGGATTTGAACCGACTGGTAATTACCATAAGCCGTTGGCTGAGCACCTAATCAAGTGCGCTCAAGACGTGGTGTTTGTAGCCGGGTTGGCAGTGAAGAAGAACCGGGAGTTACTGGACGGCCGTTGGGATAAACACGATACGAAAGACGCAGCCAATGTGGCGGACCTGATCAGCCAGGGGAAATGCCTGTTTTATGAGTATCCAATTATGGCCCTTAGAGAGCTTCGCACCTTGTTATCTTTGAAACGTCGCCTGAAGAAGCTTGAGCATGGTACCAAGGTTCGGATCCGGAATAATCTTCTGGCCCAGTATTTCCCGGAGCTGGATCGATACTTTGGAAATATGTCCAAATGCAGTCTTGGTGTGGTGAAGTGGTGTCTCGAGCCCTCGGTGATCGTGGGTCTGGAATATGAAGAGTTTTTGCGACGGGTTGCACCGGGAAAACTCACATTGGGTCAGAGAGAGCACTTAAAAAGAATCTGGGAAACAGCTTTGTACTCGGTTGGGTGTGACGCAGGAGAAAGCATGCAGTTTGAAGCGAAAATGATGGTGGAAGAGCTGCAACACCTGCGGGATCGAATTTCAGAAGTGGAGAAGAGAATTGAGGATATCTGTTTGCAATTCCCTGAATACAATTATCTTCTCACCATTCCCGGGTTTGGAAAAGATATCTCCTCCAAGGTTCTGGGGGCTATTGGCAACCCATTCCGTTTCGACTCGGCCAAACAAGTATTAAAGTTGGCCGGCTGGGATCTGAACGCAAACCGTAGTGGCAAGAATTCCGAGAGGGCTGTCCCCGTGATCTCCAAGAAGGGCAAGGCCGATTTAAGGTACAGTTTATATCAAGCCGCTATGGTTGCTTCCTCGAGGAACCTGTACTTTGTCAAATATTATACTGAAAAGCTGAGTCAGAGAGTGCAGGAGAAAGGGATAAAGACTAAGATGCGGGTGAAACTGGCAGCCAAGCTCCTAATCGTTGCCTGGACGCTTATGAAGAAACAGGAGGCTTTTGATCCTGCATATCTAAAGCTTGCAGTATAGACGCATGCACGCTCTATCAGCGAGAGAGCCCGGTTATGGACGTTGAGGCCACTGTGGACCTCGTGCGGGACAATACAGGGCCTCTCACTGAACCCTACAACCTGGATAAGGGATGATGGACGGCCGCCCCTGAGTGTGCATGCCGGATAAACGTAACGATGAGGTGTAGAGTTCACAATAAGTGAGAGACTCGCTGAAAATTGCAAAAAGCGCGTAAAGGCTTAATGGAGATTTGTTCCCAAAAAACTTGATAAAAATGTTCGCTATGCGTATGTGTTTGATTTTACCTATCTTTTTCGGAATATCATTTTTTCTCTTGACAGGAGAATATAGGATTGTCCCCAAAGTACCGTAGTAAGTTGGGCGAAGCTCGCTAACTCAACCAGGAGAAATTCGTGAGTTTGTTCACCATCGATCCAGTGAAATGCAAACGAGACGGCTTTTGTGCGGAGGTGTGCCCGCTCCATCTTATTGATTTCAGCGACCGAGAAGCGGTCCCGAAACCAATCGAAGGGGCTGAGGCGCAATGCCTCAAGTGCGGGCATTGCATGTCCGTGTGTCCACACGGCGCACTGCAGCTCGAGTTCAGCCCGCTGTCGGCCTGTCCCCCCCTCACCAAAGATCTCTCACTTCATCTCGAACAGGTGGATCAGCTCTTGAGAGGAAGACGGTCCTGCCGTGTTTACAAGGATGAGATCGTACCCCGCGAGATTCTGAAGCGGCTCATCGGGATGGGAAGATACGCGCCGTCCGGCCATAATACGCAGCCCACGTCCTGGCGGGTAATTCATAATAGAAACGAAGTCCGAAAACTGGCCGGTCTGACCGTGGAATATCTTCGCACAGTGCTGGAAAAAGAGCCGGAGTTCGCCCGGTCGCTCCACATGGACCATATCGTGGGTGGATGGGATGAAGGCAAAGACCTTGTTTTCCGTGGGGCGCCCCACGTCATTATCGCCCATGCGCCCAAAGACGAACGCACCGCCCCCATAGGGTGCGTCATCGCCCAAGCCTATGTTGAACTGGCGGCGAGCGCTTTGGGCCTGGGCGCCTGCTGGGCCGGGTATTTCAATATGGCGTCTTTGAATTATCCTCCTTTGCAGGAGGCGTTGCAGCTTCCCGATGGGCACCGGAACTTCGGCACCCTCATGATCGGTTATCCCAAATATGCATATCAGCGCATCCCCACCAGGAAAGCGCCCTCTATCACCTGGCGGTAGCAGGGAACTCTCGTCGATAGGATGGCTCTCTAGCCATCTTGAGCCATACGTGGTCGGGATACGTGATTTCCAGCATTGATCATGAGTCGCTGGATACGCTTTGCCACAAGGCGCTTCTTGTATTTTTCCTGAGAAAAAATCCCTCTTCATCTCCTCGACTCCCCCTAAAGACGTCAATTCCGGCGCCATACCCCCATACCGTCCCACGGTTGATGTGTCTTTTTCGAAAGCCTTTGACATCTGCAGCCCGATTTGATGAGATGGACAGCGTCTCAATACGCTTTCCCTATGGAATCTGTTTGCTTTTGGAGGATGATGTGGCGTCGAACTGGACTTCCCTGGAGCAGATCGTAGATCCGAGTTCGCACATCGGGGCCGTTGCCCTGGCCCTGTTTCTGTTCCTGCTGGCCTTGTTGTTCTGTGTGGTCACGAGCAAGATCCTTAAGCGATCGCAGTGGGTCATCGGGAGGCTGGGAAGGCGGGTGGATGAGACGGTCATCCGCTATTTCGTGAAGACCAAGAATCTGCTGATCTTCATCGCCGCGGGCTTCGTGTACGCGAGCCTCGTGCCTTCCCTGAGGGCCCTGTTCGGCAGCCTGGTGGCCGGGGCGGGCATCACCGCCATCGTGGTCGGCTTTGCCGCCAAATCCACCCTTTCGAATCTGGTTTCCGGACTGTCTCTAACCATATACAGGCCGATCCGCATCGGCGACAAGGTATCCGTGGATGGGGAATACGGAACGGTGGAGGACATCACCCTTCGCCACACCATCGTGAGGAACTGGCAGGAGAAGCGACTCATCATTCCCAATTCGAAACTGGATGAGATGACGCTGGAAAACTACAGCATCATCGACCCCAGGATGTTGTGCCCGGTGGAATTCGGCATCAGCTACGACACCGATATCGATCTGGCTCGCAGGCTCCTCCTGGAAGAGGCCACGACCTGCCCCCACCGGGACACGACCCGCGACGCGCCCTGGGTCAGGGTCATTTCTCACGGGGATTTTTCCATCGGACTGCGTCTGTATGTCTGGGTTGCCAGCATCGACGATTTTTACCTGGCCCGGTTTTGGTTGCTGGAGCACGTGAAGAAGCGATTCGACAAGGAAGGTGTGGAGATACCGTTCCCCTACCGGACCCTGGTGTTCAAGAAGGACCTTCCCCCGGCCCGTGATAAAGGGGGCACGCCCTTAAATAGTGGAATAACTTGACATGGAACATGTGGCAAAATGGTCAAATTTCAAATATAAAGGCACGAGCAATAAAATTGTCGGGGTTTATCCCTACAGGATTGGCTATAACGATAAAAATGGGGAAAGCCGCACCATTGATGTGATGGTCAAGGCCAAACCCGACCAGGAAAGCATTCTCCGCGTCTATCAGGGCCTGCTCGATCGGTGCGGCATCAAATTGGAATCGAGCCTTTCAGACCTTCTCAGGAATTCGGACTATTGGACGCCGAATTTGAAGGAGGCGGTCCTATTCAAAGACTTCGAGCGGGACCTCACACCTTACCTTCCCCGTTCAATCGGCGTGTACATGGAAGCGTCTTCATCCTATACGCTCCGTCTTGAGGAGACGCTTCCTATTGGTAGTGTGATCCTGGACCCGGACGACGATACCACGAAACAGTGGGCGCCCGCTTTTTTCCCGATCACATTAGCGGGCTTGGCTGAAGTGCATGGGCGGTTTTTAAACAATTATCAGCCGCTCCTTGATACCGGCTATTTTTTCGTATGCGACACAAAAGTCATGGGGCAGGCCCGTGAATTGTGGCAGGCGTTCTTGGAAATGCTGCAGGAGTCCTATGGCGGGGTCATGGCTCCGGAGTTTGTGCGCAGGCATCAACGCATCCTGTCCACATTACCCGATTGGTACGCTCAGGTGGATAAGCAACCCAAGACGTTGCTGTATGGAGATGTGAATCCGCAAAACCTGGCCTTTGCCAAAACCGAAGGCCGTTTTGAGTTGAGCATCTTCGACTGGGAGAGGGCGGTCATCAGCATGCCCCAGCGCGACCTGGCCGAGTTCCTGATCTACACGCTCCCGGATGGCTTCACCAATGAGGAGGCGATCGAACGCATCGAAGCATATCAGGGGGCCTTGTCGAAAAAAGCCGCTGTCGAGATGGACAAGGATGTCTTCTACCAGGGCCTTGTATGGATGCTCTATGATTTGATGATCAACCGACTCCCCTTGATGATGATTGTGAACAAGGTGGCAGGGAAACGGCGTCACTCCGCCAATGCCTATGCCAACGCACACCTCCTCTTGTCCTATTTGACCCGGGATATTTAAGTGTAAAGGAGGGCCGTCCTTTCCTGAAAAAATTCCCTTCCGTCTGATTCCCATCACGAGTTGCATATACGGTCCTTTTTGGCCAAAAATACATTCCATCCTCTATTTGCTTTCGGACCATCAAAGAAGAAAATGAATGAAGTGAAAGGTCTACTGAAGGAAATTCTGGTCTGGGGTCAATGATACGTAATACGACATCCGAGCCCTCAACGAGAAGATGCGAATCGATGACCGAGTCGATACGAGTATGCTTCCCATCGGCGATGGATTGATGTTGGTGAGAAAGCGGTGAGGACTGAGGTCCGATAAACAGGGAGATCTATAGCTTACGCTTTCAATTTTAAGGAGAAACGTCCATGAAGCAAAACAGCCCGCACAGGTCTTGGAAACGCACCACGGCAATCGTCATCGGAAGTATCCTTATCCTTGCGATCTTGGCCTTTTTGCTGGCCCTGTACATGGTGCACTTTCTCGTGGACCTGTGGTGGTTCGATTCCGTGGGGTATGATTTCTACTTCTGGCAGCGTCTGTTGTACCGCTATGCGGTCTTCGCGGCGGTAACGGTGGTTTTTTTCTTTCTCTTCTTCTGGAACTTTCGTTTTGGAACGCGCTACCTGAGAGACAAAGGAGCCCCTTCCAAACAGACCGGCAGACTGGGAAAATCCGGGCACATGCTCCGCACCGGATCCGCCTATGTGTACCTCCCCTTGTCTCTCATCCTGGCCATTGTCGTGGCCATGCCCCTCTTTCAAAACTGGCAACAATTCCTGTTTTTCATTTTTGGAAGGGATTCCGGAATACCGGACACGATTTTCGGAAGGGATATTTCGTATTACCTCTTCAACTACCCCATCTATACCCTGATACAAAAGCGTCTATTCATCGCCTTTCTCGTGGTTCTGGGAGGGTCGGCCATTCTTTATGGACTGGAATATCGAACCAGGGCCAGAGAAAAGAAAGGATTTCCGCGACAGGCCTGGGGCCACCTCAGCGTGCTGGTGGCCATCACCTTCTTGCTGGGAATCTGGGGGTACGTGCTTCGATGGTATGGTCTTGCGTACTCAAACCACCACGAACCGCTGTTCTTCGGCCCCGGATACCTGGAAATAAAGTATGAACTCCCCCTCATCTGGGCACAGATGCTGCTTCTTTCCGGAACAGGCATTGCGGTCATCATCGGATTCCGCCATCGCAAAAGTCTCATTGTGGGCGGCATTCTGGCGGCCTGTTTCTGTCTCATCGTGGGGTTGCAGAACACCGCTTACGTCAGGAAAAAAATAGACCGCTACTGGGTACAGCCGGACCGTCTGGAGAGGGAAAAACCGTTTATCGACAAGGATGTTCAGGCCACTCTTCGTGGATATCATCTTCACGATGCAACCGTGCGTGAGTTCCGGCCGGAACTGCTCCCCGCTTCCATCGATACGTCTTCCGTAAAGGATGTCCTTAGAAACGTTCCTCTCTGGGATGACACGGAACTAAAGGCGGTCTACGATGAATTGCAGGTATTGCGAACCTATTACAGTTTTTCGCGTATCAGCGTGGGCCGCTACACGATCGGGGAGGACTATCAGCAGGTTTTTCTTGCCGCCCGCGAGTTGGACTACACCCGGCTCCCGAAAGCCGCCAAGACATGGGTCAATCAACACCTCGACTACACCCACGGCTATGGATTTGTCATGAATCCCGCCAGCCAAAAAGGTGGGGAATCGTTTCTATGGTTTGCGCGCGGGCTCCCGCTGGAGTCTCGATACGGCATTCGGATGAAGCGACCGGAAATCTATTTCGGGGTGGGCCCCTTCAACGAGTTCGTCATCGCTCCCAATGTGTCCGGCGAGTTCGATTATGCGCAGGAAGGTTCGTTTGTCACATCCAGCTACAAGGGTCACGGGGGCGTTCTCCTGTCATCCTATTTTTCCCGGGCCCTCTTTGCCTATTATTTCGGGGATAAAAATATCCTCGTTTCCACCCAGTTGACAGACAAGAGTCGGATTCTGTTCCGGCAAAACATCCTGGATCGCATACGGACCCTGGCGCCTTACCTCCTTTTGGACGGGCAGGTCTATCCGGTGGTGACGCCGGATCGGCTGTACTGGATCCAAGATGCCTATACCATCTCAAAATACTATCCCAACTCCCAGCCGACCGAGTTTCAAGGCAAGCGCTTCAATTATATCCGGAATTCCGTGAAGATCGTGGTGGATGCCTACGACGGGAGCGTTAATTTTTATGTTTTCGATCAAAAAGATCCGATCATTGACGCCTATCAACGAATTTATCCGGGCCTGTTCAAGGACAGAAGCGAACTGCCGCCGGCGCTGAAACCTCACATCCGGTATCCAAGGGATTTCTTTCATATCCAAATGAATATCTATGCCAAATATCACCAGGTCGATCCGGTGACTTTCTTTGAACAGGAAGATGTGTGGGAAGCCGCCAGCACCCTTCGCGGCCAGGATTCAGAAACGCTTCGTCCGTATTATCTGACGCTCGGCCTCATCAACCCTCCGAACCTGGACTTTCTGATCCTTCAACCCATGACCCCTTTACACCTCGACAATTTGCGGGCCCTGGTGGTGGGCGGGTGCGACGGCGATAACTATGGAAAAATTATCGTCTACGAATTCCCCAAGGGCGAACTGATCTACAGCCCGGTCCAGATATCGGCCCTCATCAATGCCGACCCGACCATCTCGGAACAGTTCAATCTCTGGAACATGTCCGGATCAAAGATAGACAGGGGCAAGATGGTCATCCTTCCTGTTCAGAAGACCGTCCTGTACATTCAGCCCATATTCCTTCAAGCGAAAATCCCCCATCCCATTCCCGAACTGCAACGGATTGTGATGACAGAGGGACGCGTTGCGGTAATGGATGCATCCCTTGAACAGGCCTACCACCGTCTCAGGTCCCGGGTGAGCGAAATGGATCGGCGTCTTCGTACGCAATCTCCGGTTACCGGGAAATAACAAGACATATCGGGTCCAATACCCCCACCGTGAGGTCGGATTACCTCTTCAGCAACAGGAAAGTACACATTCAACATTCCCGCGCATTCTCAACGGGATCACCACCTTTATGGAGGTTTTGGATGAGCGCCGGGCCAAAGGGATCAAAGACGAGATCGGCAAAGAAGCCGGCACGGCGCCCGCTGATTTCGACAAGGACGAATATGGCGCAAAGGTGAGGGCAAAGCTTGCCGGAAGGGATGACATTCCACCGCCCAGTGGGTGGCAACTGTTTGCGCCCGTTATTGACACATTTGTGAAGGAACATTTGTTTGCAGACATCTTTGTCCGTGACGTGCTCAATTATCAGCAAAGAGAACTGGCGACCGTCGCTGCCATTGCCAATATGACAGGCACCGAAGGTCAGCTTCGTTTCCACTTTGGAGCCGCCATGAACACCGGAGTAACCGAACCCCAGATGAAAGATGTCATGTCCATACTCGGGACCAGTATAGACAAAAAAAGAGTAGGAAATGCCGAGGAGGTTCTGAACTCGGTGCTGAACAAAAGGGGGAACTTAAATAGCATAATAAATTGACATGGAATATGCGGCAAAACGATCAAATCTACGGTTGACCCTTGATTGCGTGAGATACGGGACGATCAATAAAATGAGTTGACAGGTAGCGAACCGGAGATACCCCCTTCCACACGCCCGGGATGGCCCGATTAGATGCACCCGGCCTCTTGTCCCGCTCTCGTTCACTGAAGAAAAGGGCGATTTCCCTACTTACGCCAAGGTAACGCCGTCCTATCCCTCGAAGGTATGGTCCGGATCTTTTTTCCGAGGGGCAGGGACTTTGGCCTTAGGGGCCGGTCCCGCACGTCGGGTGAGGTGCGCCTTTTTGGGTGCCGCTTCAAGCCGCCCCTGGTCCGCCTGTCCCTTGTTCCCCCCCACCAGGCGCACCAGTTGCGTAATCAGGTCGCGCAACTGAACCGCCTGGGCGCTCATCTGCTCTGCGGCAGAGGCCGATTCTTCGGCGTTGGCCGCATTTTGCTGGGTGATCTTGTCCATGCCCGTGACCGCGGTGTTGACCTGGTCGATCCCCTGGGCCTGCTCCTGGGAGGCCGCCGATATCTCGCTTACCAGTTGGCCCACTTTGGAAGCGCTTTCTGCAACTTTGCCGAATGCCTCATTGGTTTTCTCCACCAGCCCCGTGCCCTGGGTCACCCGCTTGACCGTCTCTTCGATAAGGGTGGCGGTGTTCTGGGCCGCATCGGCCGCACGAAGGGCCAGATTCCTGACTTCATCCGCCACCACGGCAAACCCGGCACCCGCCTCACCGGCCCGGGCCGCCTCTACGGCCGCATTGAGGGCCAGCAGATTGGTCTGAAATGCGATTTCATCAATGGTCTTGAGGATTTTCTGGGTCTCTTCGCTGGCCTTGTTGATCTCATCCATGGATTGGATCACCTCGCCCATGGACTGGTTGGCCTCACCCACCACCTGGTTGGCCTCGGTCATGAGGGTATTGGCCTGGTTGGAGTTATCCGCATTTTGTTTGGTCATGGAGGACATCTCTTCCAGAGAGGCCGATGTCTCTTCTATGGACGCGGCCTGTTCGGACGAGCCCTCAGCCAAAGACTCGCTGGATGCGGAGACTTGACCTGCGGCAGAGGCCACCTGATCCGAGCCTTCGGTGAGACCGGAAATGATCCTTCCAATGGGTTTTGCGATGGAATTGGAGAAGAGGAGCGTCAGCGGGATGATGACCAGTATACAGGCCAGGTAGATGATGCCCAGGAGCCTGATCATCTGCCAGGTATTGGCCTTTACCACGGCCTTGGAGAACAGGACCGCAATGGTGCCGGTCTTGCCGGCCCGGCCGAATAAGGGAAGGGCCCCCTGAAAGTAATCCCCCGCTTCCAGTTGGATATCGTTGAGCAGGACCTCTTGATCGGCAAGGGTCCGGGCTTGTTCCGGTTTTTCGCTCTTTGCGGATTTGAGAGTGGTGTAGTCCTTGAGATCGCCCAGGCTCAACCGTTTATTGGTGAATATGTTGATGGCCAGGCCGGTAAAGGCCGACATGTCGGCCAGAAAATTCTTGCCCAACTTTCGAACGGCCACTGAAAAACCGAACTGCCGCTCAACCAGCTTGTCGGTCTTTTTATCATACTCCTGGGCCATAATGGGGGCGATGGCCAGCAAAGAGACATGGCTTTGCATTTGGGCGAACTGCACAGACGATTCCTTGGGAATCTGCCCTTCATAGGTGGGCTTTAGATTCATTTGGGGGAGGGTTTCAAATACTTTCCAGGACTCGGGTTTTATCTGCTCTCCCCGCTTCAAAGGGACCCCCCATGCCTTGGTCGTGGATTTGCCCGGAAAGTATCCGATGGCATAGGTTCCGTTCCCGGTCTCCACCGTAAATGCCTTGAGATCTCCTTCCACATCATATATGCCCACTTCCCAGATATCCGATGTGCTGGCAATATTGAACAGGGTGGTCCCGATTTCTCGGAAGGTGTTCTGGGTAACGGACTGGTCATCGGTGTCCTTGTAGTCACAGAGGAATTTGGTCTTTCCCCCCATCCCATCCAGCGTGGCAGCCTGCTGCGCATCCAACAGAATTTTGTTTTGCTTGACCTGAAGGTCTTTCCGAACGATGTTCATGGCGTTTTGGATCCGATCATATGCAGCGTTGCTGTTCTGCCGGTTGATAACGATGGACACCGCAATGGTGGTGACCACCATGACCAGGATCACAATGGCCAGGGAACTGAAAACCAGCTTGCTGTTGAGTTTCATCTTTCTCATCGTGTTTCTCCCCCTTGTTTCCGTTAAGCATCCCAGATGGCACCCGACCCACATACGGGAGTACCCCCACGCATCTCGGGTTTTCGTCCACCTCAACGGTGGTTTTATGGGACACGGGCACGTCCCCCAAGATGCGGGACAAAATAGAGGCGATTCGGCACCATGTCTCATGAGGGTATAAAAGCAAGATTTGCGCCATAAACGGCAGAATTGTCATATTTATTGATTAAATTATTTAAATTCATTTATTTTGGGGCCTCAGATCTGGTGATAAGGCTCACTCACATTTAATTTCAGTGAGCCATCACCAAATATCCTCGCCGTTCTTCAAAAAGATAAGCCCTTGAGTCAATAAAATGACATGAAATGGGTTTTTCACGCGTCTTTTTTACACTCTTGCTTTTGCCCGTCCACTTTTGCCTGGAGCCGAAAAAAACGTTGAAACCCGTGGCCCGTCTTTTCATAATGGAGCCATGAGAAAATGGCGCCAAAAATATTATGATCTTTTCTCGGTCATCTATGATCGCTTTGTGGCCCTTCATTCATCCGACAAGCAAGGGGATCTAAGGGCTTATCTGGCAGAAAAAACAGAAGTCACTCGAGGCGATCGGGTTCTTGACATTTGTACCGGAACCGGGTCTGTGCTCCGGCATTTCAGGCAAAGGGTGAGGGAACAGGGTATGGTGGTGGGTCTCGATTTTTCCATCGGCATGCTCAAGGTCGCCACACGGAAGATTGCCGACCTGGAAAACGTTTATGTGCTTCAGGCCGAGGCAGGCGGGCTTCCTTTTAAGGCAGGCGTGTTTCATGCGGTGACGTGCTCCCATGCCTTCTATGAACTGAAGGGGGAGAGCCAGGACCGCTGTCTTCAAGAAGTGGTCCGGGTCCTGACACCGAGTGGGGCCTTTTACATGATGGAACATGATATCCCGAAAAGTGTGGTGATCAGGATGCTCTATTATATTCGGCTTTTGTCCATGGGGGCTTCAAAGGCCATTGAGATCCTGAAACACGAGAAGGCTTACCTGGGGCTTTATTTTAAAACCGTAACCACGATCAGGCCGCCTCGTGGATTGTCCAAGATCATGATCTGCAAGAACCAGTGATCTTAGCACCTCCTCAAGCTTGATTGTCGGCCTGCCTGATGGCGTAGCAGCATCCGCGATTGACGGAGATGCTTGAAGTTGCTGTCATTTTGCTCCCCTATGAATATGGTCTTATCCACATCATCAACCAAAGGAGTCTCAAAGTGAAACTGATCCATTACAAAGATGAAGAAGGCAAGGCGTACCCCAATGAGTCGGCCAAGGGGGCGACCGGGCGGGTGGTCATCGGCAAGGCCGACGGCGATCCCCATTTTTGCATGCGGGTGTTTGAAATAGAGGGGGGCGGGTACAGTGCCAAGCACAGCCATGAATATGAGCACCAGGTGTTTGTCCACTCGGGGCAGGGGGAAATTTGGAACGGTAACGCCTGGCAAAACGTCGCCGCGGGATCCGTCCTATACATCCCCGGCGGAGAAGAGCATCAAATCAAAAGCACGGGCCAGGATCCGCTCATCTTTGTGTGCTGCATCCCCGAAGGAGCGCCTGAACTGTAGACTGTAAAATGACAACGCGCCGCGACCGGCCGAGCGAGCACCATAACGAAATCTCCCCCAGGGATTATCTTGTCTTTACCTGTCTCATTTCCGGGGTGTTGTTTATGACAATGAAGGAGTCGTTTCAAAAGCCCCTCCATGAGCCCTGACGGCTTGCAACCACCCATGCACCTGTCGGTGGATACCCACTCCAAGCCAGGATCGGCACCCGTAAAATACCTTTATGTCCGGCGCCACGCGATTAATTGATTTCTGAGCGCCATAGTTTTTCCCTTGACACATTATAATGTATAATTTATAAATTATACAAATTTTTACAAGGATGTGCCAAATGCGTAGAATTCAAGCAAAAACCCTTCATCAGGAAATCGTTTCACAAATCCAGCAGATGATCCAAAAGGGCATCCTCGTCAAGGGGCAGAAGATCGATGAAAAACGCCTCTGTGAATCCATGGGGGTGAGCCGGACTCCGGTGCGCGAAGCGCTTCGGCTTCTCAAGTCAGAGGGACTCGTCGAACTCATTCCCCACAAGGGGGCCTTTGTGAGCCAGCCCTGCATTGAGGAAATCAACGACATGTTTGAGGTCATGAGCGTGCTGGAAGGGACCTGCGCCCGTCTCGCCGCGACCCACATGAATGAAAAGGATTTTCAAAAAATCGAAGCCCTCCACCGAGAGCTGGAAGTCCACTACCGGAACGGAGATTCCGTGGCGTATCTGAAAAGAAACAATGTCTTTCATGTCTTTATTCAGGACCTGGCCGGAAACCGGGTCCTAAATGACGTGATCAACGGTCTGAGGCAGAAGATCCTACTCTATCGACAGCGACAGCTTTACCAGCCCGAGCGGTTTGACCAGTCCATCCAGGAGCATCGAAACCTGTTGGAGGCGTTTCGCAGGCGAGATCCCGATTCGGCAGAGACCCTGATGAAACACCATCTTCTCATGCAATGTAAGGCCCTTGTGGGGCTGTACGCCAGCAAGGCCGCGAAAGAAGGGAGAAAGGCGGCGGCATGACAAAAGCGCCGTGTCCCAGAACCTTATAAGGAGAAGGAGGTCGCAATGAAATCAAAAACAGGAAAAACCAGTTTTCTGCTCGTTTCTCTGTGTGTGGCATGTGCCGTTTTGATGCTGGGTAAACCGGCAATGGCCCGTCCCACCGGCGAAATCCCTGTTCAAACCCAAAGAGCAATGGGATGCCATGCGCATGGGGGCCCTGGACATGTCGGTCTTTCCTCTGGATTACGCCTCCGGAAAGGTGCCTCAATTCTCCATCACCCTCATGCCCTGTTCGGTAAGCAATATCAAGGAGGGACTCAGCTGGAGAAACAAGGCCATCGGCAAGAAGGTCGGGGCCTTGATGGAGGAAAACGGTGTCAAGAACCTTGTCTGGGCCTGGTTTGACGGCGGCATCGGAAGTAAGATAAGGCAGATAAAGGTGCCGGAAGACGTCAAAGGGACAAAGCTGAGGGCCGCGGGCAAGAAGTTTGAATACATGATGAGGATGGCCGGGGCCTCCATCACCAGCATGCCTTCTTCAGAGACCTACCACGCCCTGTCCACGGGCGTTCTGGATACCATGATGACGTCGTGCGCCTCTTTCGTCTCTTACCGGCTCTATGAGGTCCTGGATTATATTAATGTGCCCAGGGACTATTCCATCTGGTACATGGCCGAAAACCTGTGCATCTCCCTGAAGACCTGGAAAAGGCTCACGCCGGCCCAGCAGAAGATTTTCCTGGAGACGGCCGAATGGATGCATCAGCACTGGATCTATCAGAATTTCAAGACCCTGGTCGACAAACTCATCGAAGCCTATACCAAGGCCGGGGTCAACATCCACTACATGACGGAGGCGGAATTCAACACATGGCTGGAATTCGCCCAGAAGACCGCGTGGAAGGAATATGCCGAAACCGTTCCGGGCGGACAGGAATTGCTGGATATGGCTGTTGAGGCAATGAAACAGAATTGATGCCGGTGAGATGAAGTGCCTGAGGTGAAGCATACGAAATGAGGTGGGTCCTGTAGAGAGATCTTTGCCTTGGGCACTTCCAGCGGCCGACTTCAGGAAAGAGACCTCGTATCATGAAACAGATCGGAAGAATATTTCGGCTGATTACGGAAGGGTTGACACATGTGACCGGCTGGATCGCGGCGTTGTCGCTCGTGGCGGCCGCCGTCATTGTGACCGAAGGCGTCATTGTCAGAAAGCTGTTCGGCGTTTCCACCATCTGGCAAATCGAGGCTTCTGTGTACCTCCTGATTTTTACGGTATTTACAGGATCGGCCTTTGTTCAGAAAAACGAACATCATCTCAATGTGGACCTGGTGGTCATCCACCTTTCCCCCAAGGCCAGGGAGATCACCCTCATTGTTGTTTCCATCCTGTCGTGCATGATTGTCGCCGTAATCGCATGGTATGCTTGGCCCATGTGGTGGGAGACCGTCTTAACCAATGAGCACTCGGAATCGTTGTGGGGACCGCCTTTGTGGATCCCGTATTCCTTTCTTCCCCTCGGCATGACGATCCTCTTCTTCCAGTACATCCTCTACATACGCAAAAAAATCATTTCCTTTAAAAAGGGGGAATTCGATGACGAAGAGGCAACACCTCGTGAACTGAGAGACATTGACATACCCGGGACGGATTCGAAACCAACAGAGTGATTTCTCAATCGATCCAGGACCGCGTGTATTTCGTGCCCCAAGGTTCGGGCGGCTAAACCGATCCGGAATAACCGTTACAAGCCTGGAAAGGGAACCCCGATATGAGTGAATTGGTTATTGCGATACTCCTGTTTGGAAGTGCGTTTGCCTTATTGATTTCAGGTATTCCCATCTGGGCGGGCCTGGCCGGCATCTCGCTCATATTTGTTCTTGTCTTTTCCCCTCACCTGTTGACAATGCTCCCCTATGTGCTCTATAGCAGCATGGATAATTTCGCGTTGTTGGCGATTCCCCTCTTTATTCTTCTCAGTGCCCCCATCGCCGAATCCAATGCGAGCAAGGATCTATATGAAACGCTTCATAAGTGGCTCTATAAGATCCCGGGGGGGCTGGGGATTGCCAACATGATCGGATGCGGCATCTTCGCCGCCTTATGCGGCTCCAGCCCTGCAACAGCCGCAGCGATCGGAGGCATCGGGATTCCGGAAATGAGGCGGCGCGGCTATTCGCCCGCTCTGAGCACGGGGTTGATCGCCCATGCAGGGACCTTCGGAATCCTGATACCCCCGAGCGTGACCATGATTCTCTATGGAGTGGCCACCGAGACATCCATCGGCAAGTGCTTCATCGCCGGCGTCCTTCCCGGCGTACTGGAGATTATCCTAAGCTGTCTCTGGGTGGGCGGGGTCTTTTATTATCGAAAGCTTAAGCCCGCGCGACCCGGGGCCATGTATTACATCGAAGATCGGGGCGTCATCGAAAGCCATACGTGGGGTGAACGATTCGGATCACTCGTCAAAATCTTGCCCTTTGTCTTGATCATCTTCGGAATCATGGGATCCTTGTATGGGGGATGGGCCACACCGAGCGAGGCCGGAGGGCTGGGAGCCGTGCTTTCCATCTTTTTCGTCATGGTCATCTACAGGATTTACAGACCCAGACAACTCTGGAAGATCTTCATTAAGGCACTGAACGAAAGCAGCATGATCTTGATGATTATGGCCGCCGCCCTGTTGTTCGCCTATGTCTCTTCCGATCTTTATGCCACCCAGGCCATGGGCCAGTTTATCCTGAGCCTTCCCTTCGGAAAATGGGGGATTGTCGTCCTGATCAATATCCTGCTCCTGGTACTGGGGTGTTTTATCCCGCCGGCGGCCGTCATCCTGATGATTGCGCCGCTCTTGGTTCCCATCATCACGGGATTGGGGTTTGACCCCATTTGGTTTGCCGTGATCATGACGGTGAACCTCGAAATCGGCCTGGTCACCCCGCCGGTGGGGCTCAATCTCTATATTGTGAAGAATATCGCACCGGACGTACCCATGTCCCATGTTCTGTTAGGGGTCGTTCCGTTCGTCATCATTGAGGGGATTGTGATTGCCTGTGTCTGTATCTGGCCCGGGTTGGCCACGTGGCTCCCCAACAGGATGATCGGGTAAATGTGCTGCGTAAAGGAACGTTCGTCATGAATAATATGTCCCTGAAAGCGTGTTTCCTGAAATCCTTCTCCGAACATTGTGAGAAAAAGGCGATCACCTTTTTCCGCAACGGTGTCGCCGAGACCGAACTGACATACCGTGAATTGGATCGGGAGTCGAACCGAGCGGCCAATGCCTTCAGGGAGTTGGGCGTCGAAAAGGGCGACCGGGTGATCCTCTTCCTTCCCAAGTCCCTGTTTTCCATCGTGGCCCACCTGGGGCTTCAAAAGATGGGGGCGGTCGGCATCCCTCTAAACCCCGGGTTCAAGAAAGCGGAGATGGCATACCTGGCCCATGATGCACAGGCAAAACTGGCCCTCATCGGCCTCGATCAGGAAGCCATTATACAAGGCATCGATCCGGACCTAAAGGCCGTCACCATCCATACCGAAAAGCCCTACCAGGACTTGGATTTTTTTCATTTTGCGCCGGATGACCCCATCGAGGAAGCGGTGAACCCCGAGGACCCGGGGCTTATCATTTACACGTCGGGAACCACCGGCAAACCAAAAGGAGCGATCCTTACCCAGCAGAACCTGGTCCATGACGCAAGAAACGTCATTACCATATGGGAAATATCGGAGCGGGACGTCCTATGCCATGCCCTGCCCCTCTTCCACGTGCACGGGCTTTGTTTTGCCCTTCACACGGTCCTCATGGCCGGCGCCCACGCCCTGGTGCTGGATCGATTTTCCCCACAAGAGGTCACAGATCTCCTCTCGAAAAAAGAAGGGGAATATGTCTGTACCCTGTTCATGGCCGTACCGCCCATGTATGGGAAACTCATGGACCATGTGGCAGAAAAGAAGCTGGATTTTGAGCATATGCGTCTATGGACCTCCGGATCGGCGCCGCTCCTGGCAAAGGATTTCGAGCGGATAGAAGAGGTGTTCGGAAAGGCGCCTGTTGAGCGGGAGGGCATGTCGGAGACGGGCATGAATTTTTCCAACCCCGTCAGAGGCATGCGAAAGCCCGGATCCATCGGCTTGCCGCTTCCAAAGCTCGAGGTGCGGATTGTGGATATCGATACATTTAGGGACGTGCCTCCGGGCCATGAGGGGGAAATCTGGCTTAAGGGGCCGGGGGTCACCCCGGGCTACTGGAACAAGCCGGAAGAGACGGCCGAGGCATTCGTAGAGGGGTGGTTCAGGACCGGCGACCTTGGCAAGGTGGATGAGGACGGATCTTATTACCTGACGGATCGATGCAAGCATATTATCATTTCAGGGGGTGAAAATATTTCGCCGAAAGAGGTGGAAGGGGTGATTAACGGATTAGAGGACGTGGCCGAGTCCTCCGTGGTGGGGATTCCGGACAAAAAATGGGGCGAAAAGGTGGTGTCGGCCGTCGTCAAGAAGCCCGGCTCTGCGATGACCGCGGATCAGATTCAGGCCCGGTGCAGGGCGCATCTACACGACTGGAAATGCCCCAAGGAAATTGTCTTCGTGGAGGAATTGCCGAGAAACACCATGGGAAAGGTATTGACCGAAGCGGTCAAGGGGATTTTCCAGGAGCAATGAGAATGGCGCCAAGAGACATCATCAGCGGCAAAAGGGTGCTTATCGTGGACGATGAACAGGATGTCCTGGATACACTGGTGGACCTTCTGGACATGTGCAAGGTCGACGCCGCCGCCTCTTTTGAGGCGGGCCGACGACTCCTTGAGGACAATGTGTATGATGTGGCCATCCTGGATATCATGGGCGTCGATGGGTATGAGCTTCTTGCCATTGCCACACGGCGGGGGACGCCCGCACTGATGCTCACCGCCCACGCCCTTTCCGAAGCGCATCTCAAAAAATCGGCCGAAAAGGGGGCCTCCTATTATGCACCCAAGGATCGGATCGACCAGATTGGTGTATTTGTTGCGGATGTGCTGGAGGCAAGGCAGAAAAACAAGAGCGCATGGGTGAAGGTCTTTGAAAGACTGGGTGACTTTTATGACCTGAAATTCGGCGGGTCCGATTGGAGAAAGAAAGAGCAGGCGTTCTGGGAGAAGCGGACAAGAATTCTCCGTTGAAACGCGGTTCCCTCCAGCCGATCTTTTATCCCGCAATGAGGATGAGATCCAATTCCGCTTCTTTCTTTCGAAGGCGTCTGATGAGGATGCGGAGCAGATTCCTATAGATGATCTTCCCGATATGATCATTGCTCATGAGGTCCTCAAAACTGTCCTCATCCAATTTCAGGGCTTCACCCGGCTGAAATCCGATCACCGAGGCAGATCCCTGCTTCTTTTCTATGAGGGAATACTCACCAAAGCAATCCCCTTCGTTTAAGGTATTGAGGGTGACGGCCGATGCCCGGCGCGCCTTCCCCCCCTCGATCCGTTCCGGGAGAATGACCTTGACCTTGCCCTTGGTGAGGACATAAAAACCGGCCGATGGCTTCCCCATCTCTATTAAGGTTTCCCCTTCATTGTAATGGATCCGTCGGCACGCTTTAGACACGACCTTTAAGTCATCTCTTGTCAATCCGGCAAATACTTCCACCTTTGATAAAGCATCTATTATTTTGGTTTTGAACATGGCCCCCCACGCTTTTCAGTATGACGATATGCCAAACCTGGAAATGGTTACTTAGAAGAACGCTCCATCCCTATATACAGCAATCGGCTTCCGATCGCAAAGGAAACGACGATGCGGCATAATTGATAAGATATATCCGATCGTTACCGGGACCTCTTTGCTGCCTTTTTTTCTGATGACAACCTGCCTAAGTATGTGATATTATTCATACCATATGGGGTCTGTATGCCGACAAAATGAATTTTAGTTGTTCAATTTACGTAGTTAAATTAAGAGGTTATTCCTTGATGCAGCTGGAAATAGCTTTGGTTTACGGGAAAGATTCAAGCCCCCAGTGAAATGACCGACGAGTGAACCCCGCCCCCACCAAAGGGCTGAGTGAACCGTTAAGAACATGGCGAACAAACTGTTTCGTCAAAAATCATATGGATATTGCTCATGTCAAAGAAATACCCAGAATGCCCGCTTCAGAATCACGCAAATTGCAAGGATCTGTATAACCCCAAGGTCTGCGCGCTCGTGAGGGATGATAAGGTCTGTACCAAAAAGAAACCGAAGAAAAGCACGAAAAAATAGGCCGTTTCCGGAAAAGCGGTCAGTTCTCCCTCCGAAATGCAAAGTGACCCGGGTTTTACTCACCTCTTTTGAAACGGGACTCATCCTATCAGCGCATGATCCTCTATATGAGACCTTTGAAAAAAGCCCCCTTTTGGCCGATCTCGGCGGCAGACGCAAATTTCAATCCTCGAAATATTGATCATATTCCTGTGGTTGAAATTTTCGTCTTTCTTGAGCTAAACCAAAATTGAACATTTTTCAAAGGTCTCTATATGGAAGCGCCCCTTTGCCGACCTCCTCTCGTCCAAATGATATCCCACTGGTCTTTGATTGGTTTGTGATGTGCGAAGAGCAGGGCCGTCAACCGGGATTCGGCCCATGTCCTCTTGGCGTGCCTCCCGGGGCGTGGAGATAAGATGGCTCAGTGGACAAAAACCCGTGTGGAATGCTACGCCGGGTACCGGGGGGAAGAAACCCCGCGTCGGTTCTGGTATGCTGGAATGCCGATTTCCATAGAGGAGACCGAAAAGCAATGGATCGAACCCGACTGCCGGTATTTTCGGGTCCGGGGAGACGACAGCCGCATCTACATCCTTCGTCAGGACACGAGGACCTACCAATGGGAAGTCAGGGCGCATGGGGATAAATCCTAGGCCACGGTGATGAGGCATGAAAACAGATCCCGGACAGGATGAAATCAAAACGGTCCGGCAGACCATTTTTCATTATCGCATGATAGAGCCGGGCGACCGGGTGGTGGTGGCCGTATCCGGCGGACCCGATTCGGTCTGTTTGCTGGATATATTGTTTCGGCTGAGACATGAACTCAAGGTGGAACTCGTGGTGGCGCATCTGGATCATGGACTCAGGCCGGATGTGGATGCATCAGAAACCCGTTTTGTGGGCGATCTGGCCGAATCCCTCTCGCTCCCCTTTGTGACCCGCAAGACAGAAGCGCACCTGACCCTCGAAACCGCCTCGCTGGAAGAGAAGGCCAGAGACCTCAGGTATGCGTTTCTCCGCTCGGTTAAGGCAGAACAGGCCGCTCAAAAGATCGCCACGGGTCACACCCTGGACGATCAGGCGGAAACCGTGCTCATGCGGCTTATTCGGGGAAGCGGGTCCTCGGGACTGGCCGGAATCCCCCCCGTGCGGAATCAGACCATGATTCGGCCCTTGATTGATTTGACCCGGGATGCGGTTCGAGAATACCTAAGCGCCCAAGGACTTTCGTTTTTGACCGATGCCTCCAACAAAGATCCGACGTATCTCCGGAATCACATTCGGCTGAACCTCATCCCGGGGCTGAAAGCGATTCAACCCAACGTCGTGGAACACCTCGGTCGAACCGCCGAGCTGATGCGGGCGGAAAAAACATACCTGGCGCAAGAGGCGGCCAGGTGGCTTGCGCGGTGGACACCGGCAGGGAAGGGCCGAGACGTCCGGTTTCCTCTGGACCAATTCAAGGCATTGCCCGAGGCGATCAGCCGACACGTGGTCAGACAGGCCCTATTGGCGGCGGGTGGCACCCTGAGACGCGTGAGCTTGGTGCATATCGAGGCCGTTGAGCACATGGCCGATGGTGAGAAGCCTCAGACATCCCTTACCCTCCCCAACGGAGTTTGGGCCATAAGGCGCTATGGAATCCTTCATTTCACCACGGGCAAACCCGGGGACCCGGCGGATTACAGCCAGCGGATCGACGGGCCCGGCCAGTGGCGGGTGAAGGGTTTGGGGGTCGTGATCCGTCTTGAGGAGGTTCAGGGGCTTGCTGTTTCAGAACC
>JARRPY010000063.1:0-12456 GCA_037382425.1 Deltaproteobacteria bacterium | reverse complement strand
CCCGGCAAGGGGACGACCTTCTCCGTGGCGCTGCCGGCGGCAGGACGGCAGAGTTGATGCGTGCATAAGGAACCTTTGCATGACAATTCAAGGAGGGAAATATGGATGCCTTCAGGGTGTTGGTTGTGGATGATGAGGAAGACTTTCTGGAGACTCTGGTCAAACGCTTAGAGAGAAGAGGTATTGAGACACGAGGGGTAAAGAGCGGGGAAGAGGCCTTGGAGACCATGAAACAACAGCTGTTTGATGTGGTCATCCTGGATATTAAGATGCCCGGGGGCATGGACGGCATTCAGGCGCTCCGGGAGATGAAGCGGATCCAGCCCCTGGCTGAAGTAATTTTGCTTACCGGACATGCCTCTGTGGAGACCAGTATCGAGGGGATGCGCCTGGGCGCCTTTGATTATCTGTTAAAGCCCATCAAGCTGGAAGAGTTGATGACCAAACTCGGGGATGCGTTTGAAAAAAAGGATGCACACGAACAAAAAATCCGAAGTGCGAGAATAAAGGAACTGGTTCGTTTCCCGGGCAGGGTATTTCAACAGGAAAAGGAAGAGAAATAGGGCGTTTATGATGGAGGCGTCAAAAGACAAAAAACTGGATGCCCAGCTCATCATATCGGACCGGCTCTCGGCCTTGGGGAAGATGGCCGGAGGAATCGGCCACGAGATTAATAATCCGCTGGCCGTGATCTTTCAGATAACCGGCTGGATGAAAGACCTCCTGTCCGAGGAAGACCCCGAAAAATGCAAGCATTATAAGGAATATGGGCCTGCGCTGGACAAAATCGATGCACAAATCAGGCGCGTCCGTACGGTGGTGCACAATATGTTGTCCTATGCCGGTAAACTGGGTGTTCCCGCGGGTGCGACGGACATCAACGAAATCCTAAATCGTTCGATGGGGCTGCTGGAACACTATGCCCGCATTCACAACATCGATATCATAAAGGATTTTTCACCTAATTTACCCCCGGTTTCCGTAAATTCGGAGCAGCTGGAGCAAGTATTTTTCAACTTCATATCCAATGCCATTGATGCCGTAGAATCAGACGGCTCAATACATATCACGACCCGTGTGCGCCAGTCCCGGATCCTCGTCAGTATCGCAGACGACGGACCCGGTATCGATGAAGCAGACCAGAAGAAAATCTTTGATCCGTTCTTTACGACGAAAGTTACCGGAAAAGGCGCAGGCCTCGGATTGTGGGTAAACTACAGCATCATTCAAAAGATGGGCGGCACCATTGAACTTAAGAGCAGACCGGGACAGGGTGCCATCTTCATGGTGGCGCTTCCCGTCGCTTTTCCATAAGCGCTGTCCATTTGGCTCAAATGGACCCCGTCGCTGTTGATCCTCAGTGTGTCTATCTTCATCCTCAACCTGTTTTTTCGGTTCCTATCTCCCATAGTGGTTTTTCTAAAAGGGTCCTGGCATTGAGTCCGGACCGATCCAATAAGATTCATCAGAATCAAAAAGGGAAACACAGATGCGAATCACCCGGGTTTTGTGGATACTGTTGCTGTCATGGGGCTGCCTGTTCTTGAATTCGCCGCCGGCTAGCGCCATCAGCCAAGAAGCGCTCATCCAACGGCTGGATGAACTGAGCGTCACCATTCAAAAACAGCAAGAGGAGATAGAGAGGCTCAAACAGGAGCTCAAAAACCAGAAGCAATCCATGGATGGCATGAAGGCGGACCAGCAAAAAGGAATCGAAAAGGCGGTCAAGGCCGAAACCGCCGAGGCGGAATCATCCTGGCGAGAACGGATTCCCAAATGGGTCCGGCAGATAAAGATTTCCGGTGATCTCCGGCTTCGCTATGAGCGCATCTGGGATCGGCATATGTTAAACCAGGACGGGTCCGAGGCCAAACAGGATCCTCGGGATAGGGGCAGAATCCGCTTGCGGCTCTACTTGGATGCCCCTATCACGGATGAGATAGGCACCCATTTCATGGTCACCACCAACATGGACACGCATCAGGAGGCGACCACCACCAATGCGACGTTTGGGGAGGATTTCAATGACAAGGGCATCTACCTTGCCAGGGCTTATGCCGAGTATAAACCCAACTGGTTTAAAGGCCTGGTGCTGGGGGGCGGGAAATTCAAGAAGAATTTCTTTAACACCGATATCATGTGGGACACGGACGTCAACCCTGACGGGGTATACGAATATTACAAGTATGCGTGCTCCGATACATTCCAACCATTTATCTACCTGAGTCAAATGGTGGTCAATGAAAACAACCGGACGCCCGACGCCATGCTCTATCTAACCCAGTCCGGGTTTGAATGGAATCTGGGGCCTGTCAAGTGGATGCTGGCGGGAAGCTACTACAGTTGGAGTAACCTGGCCGGCACCAAGTGGATGAGCAGCGGCGAGTACAAGTCCGGGGGCGGCAATTCATTCATTGGAGACTACAACCCCCAGACAGGGACATATTCAAACATACGATACGCGTACAATTACAAATTGTGGGAAATCATCTCCTACATCAATTTCAATCTAGGTCCCTTTCCCGTGGCGGTTGATCTCGACTATGTCTACAACGCGGCCGACGGGGTTCCCAGTGACGAGAATAAGGCCTATTATGTTTCGTTTAAGATCGGGCACGATAAGAAAAAGGGCGACTATTCCCTTTTCTATAAATACGCCTACATCGAACAAAACGCCGTGGTCGGGGCTATCAACGATCAGGATTTTTACGGCGCCAACCGCANNNNCAAAAGCATGATAGAGCAACGAGGTGGACATGACGAATACCTCCTTTGTAGGGATACTTAGAAAGGTATCAGTCTATTCACCTCTTTTCAATTTACCGTACTCTTTTGCCGGAAGAACCAAGTTTTAGGGCCCGGTAGCGAAAGGAAAATCAAAAATGAAGCGTTTCGCATAGTAGCCCCATTCCCATGACCGGCGATCCAACCGAGTCAATGCCTGAAAATGGATGGTATTCGGTCCTTTACACCCTGTAAAAAATGCCGACATGCATGCCTCCCCGATCAAAACCCCCGTTTTCCTATATATTTGGTAATTTCTATTGATAACAAATAGTTGACCCATTTCTTTCTCCGCGTGAATCCTGGCACATTCATTGCCTACATAAACCCCTTAGGATGTTTTGATTAAACAAAGAGACCGATGACGAATGAGCGCCGGTTGTGCGCCATCAAAAAGGAGGGAACACGTTATGACGCAACCGTTGGTGTTATTGGTAGACGATGAAGTCCCCTTTGTGGAGACCATGACCAAGCGGCTGTCCAAGAGGGCGCTTACGGTAAACACGGCGTTTAGTGGGGAAGAAGCCTTAGGGGTTCTGGATAAGCACCGGAATACGGACGTGGTGATCCTGGACGTGAAGATGCCGGGAATGGATGGAATTGAGACACTCGAGAAGGTCAGAGCCCAGTATCCGCTGACGGAAGTCATCATGCTGACCGGTCATGCCACAGTGGAATCGGCTGTGGAAGGGATGAAGCGAGGGGCTTTTGATTATCTCATGAAGCCTTGTGACATTGAACAACTCATGGACAAAGTGAATCAGGCCACCAAAAAGAAGCGCGATCACGAAGAAAAGATAAGAGAGGCCAATGTAAAAGAGGCCCTTTCCCAGCACGGCGCTTGATTCGCAGCAAAAAGGTATGGACCAGCCCAGGTAGCGGAAGAATACATGACATCCGATCAAAAAAACCAAGGGGCGTATTATCAATCCTTAACAAGAAAAATGCTTTTGACCATCAGCATTGTTGCGATTATGCCCGTGATTTTGGTCAGCAGTATCATCCTATACCAGTTCGACGTATCTTATCATGAAAAGGTTCAGGCTCATCTGGAAGAACTGGTATTGAAGCACAAGCAAAACATAGACAGCTTCTTGAGAGAGAAACTTGCGGATATCCGCTTGATGGCCAAGACCTTCAGCTTTGAAGAATTGAGCGACGAGAGCTTCCTGAGGGACCGGCTCGAGCAGTTGCAGCAGAGCTATGGCCCCGTATTCGTGGACCTCGGCGTCATCAACGCGAGGGGACTCCAGGTGGCCTATGCCGGGCCCTTCAAGTTGGGGCAAGCGCTGTATTCCAATGCCGAATGGTTCAAAAAGGCCATGAAGAGTGACTATTTCAAAAGCGATGTTTTCCTGGGGCTCAGGGGGCTCCCCCATTTCATTATCGCGGTGAGGGACAACTACAACGGCCACCCGTGGATATTGAGAGCCACCATTGACTTTGTTGCGTTCAACAATTTGGTGGAAAATATTCGTCTTGGAGAAACCGGATTTGCATTTATTTTAAACAAGGCGGGTGAATTTCAGACCAAGCCTCTTTATGATTTGGTCCCCAATAAGTTGCCGTACGCGGACTGTTTTAGAGATTGTAAGACATGTGACGAGGGGGTCTGTATCATGGAGCGGGATGACGAGGCGGGCAACCCGGTTATTTACGTCTCGGCTCTGTTGAAACATGGAGATTGGCTGTTGATTTACCAGCAAAAAGCATCGGATGCCTATTCGGATCTGCGGAGAACTTTACGGGTCACCATCGCCATTGTCGTGCTGGTGACCATTTGCGTGGTCACCACGGCCCTGGTGTTGTCGAAACGGATGGTGAATCGCATCGCCATATCCGACCGTGAAAAGGAAATGATGAATGAACAGGTGGTGGAGACGGGGAAGCTGGCCACCGTGGGGGAACTGGCAGCCGGGATTGCGCATGAAATCAACAATCCGGTGGCAATCATGGTGGAGGAGGCGGGTTGGATAGAGGACCTTCTTGAAGAAGAGGAATTTAAGAAGGGAAATAATCTTGCGGAATTCAAGCGGGCCCTAAAGCAGATCGCGACCCAGGGACGTCGGTGTAAAGAGATTACGCACAAGTTGCTCAGTTTTGCCCGCAAGACCGACTCCCGGGTCCAGGAGGTCCACCTGAATGATCTCATTGAGGAATTGATCGCTCTTTCCGAGCAGCGTGCCAAATACAGCAATGTCACCATCAAGTCGGACCTCTCAAGAAATCTTCCCACGCTCAGCATTTCGCAAACAGAAATACAGCAGGTGTTGCTCAATCTCATTAACAATGCCTTGGATGCCATGGAGAAGAAGGGATCGAGACTCAATATCTCGAGCCGTGTCGAAAAAGGCCATATCGTTATCGAAGTGGAAGACGACGGCCCGGGTATTCCCGCGGCGAACCTCAGCCGGATTTTTGATCCGTTTTTTACCACCAAGCCGGTGGGTAAGGGCACGGGGCTGGGATTGGCCATCTGTTACGGCATTATCAAGAAAATGGGGGGAGATATAGAGGTGAGAAGCACCGTCGATGAGGGGACCACATTTCGGGTTAAGCTACCCATGAAAGAGGTCCATCCATCGACGACTTCTGAACAGGGCTGCGCATGAAAGACACCCCTAAACAGGAAATCAGTGTGCTTTTCGTGGATGACGAAGTACCGTTCGCCGATGTGGTAAGCAAGCGGTTGCACAAGCGGGGTATGACGGTGACGGCCGTTTACAGTGGGGCCCAGGCGGTTCGAGCCATCCGGAAACATGATTTTGATGTGGCTGTCCTGGACTTAAAGATGGAGGATATGGACGGCATAGAGGTCCTCAAGATATTCAAAAAGGCGTATCAGGAGATGGCGGTCATCATGCTCACCGGGCACGGTTCTGAAAAAGCGGCCCGGGAAGGTCTGGCATGTGGCGCTTTTGATTATTTGACAAAACCGTGTGATCTGGAAAGCCTTGTCGAAAAGATTCATGAAGCCGCCGGACAGGGAGGGGGTTCAGTTGAGTGCACTTAGCGTTTTGCTGGTGGATGATGAGATCGATTTTCTGGAGACTCTCGAAAAAAGGCTCAAGAAGCGGGATGTGGATGTCTCGTGCGTTACGAGTGGAAAAGAGGCCCTTGAGCGATTGAGAGACCGTGCCGTGGATGTGGTGCTTTTGGATGTGAAGATGCCGGGGATGGACGGGCTCGACGTGCTGAGGGAAATCAAGAAAGACCACCCGCTCATTGAAGTCATCATGCTGACGGGCCATGCGAGTGTGGAAGTGGCCATTGAAGGGATGGAACTGGGTGCATTTGATTATCTCATGAAACCCATGGACATCGACGAACTCCTTTACAAGGTTCAAGATGCCCATAAAAAGAAGGGTCTACACGAGGAGAAAATTAGGCATATATCAAGGCCGCTATGACGAAACGGGTGATGAAATGGGAGGCATAACAAAATGAATTTCATGCGACAATGGGGACGGTTCATGATGGCTGGCGCTAGGGCCCATGCCAGATGGGAACTCGATATATCCAACACCATCCTGGGGGACAAAAAACGATTGATTATATTGGGCGTGCTGATGATTCCTGTTTTTCTCGGCGGCATCGCCTTTGCGGATCAATTGGGAAGCGTCATGCCCGAACTGTTGGGGGGAAAAAAGGCCTACAGTCCGGCCTTTTACAGTACGGGGATTTTCATCGTGTCCATTTTAATCGGGCTGGGTGCCGGCCTGATTACGGGATGTATCGGGGCCGGCGGTGGATTTATCATCGCCCCGGCCTTGATGAGTGCGGGGATCAAAGGTATTCTGGCGGTGGGAACCGACTTGTTTCACATCTTTGCCAAGGCCATCATGGGGAGCGTCATTCACCGCAAATTGGGAAATGTGTCTGTGCCGCTGGCGGTTGTTTTCCTCATCGGCGCCATAGTGGGGGCCACTGTCGGCGGGGTTATTAACCGGGTCCTATATGAAATCAACCCGGTGTTGAGCGATGCCTTTATCACCACCATCTACTCGCTCATGCTGGGGTTTTTGGGTGCCTATGCCATGATGGATTTCTTAAAGGCCAGAAAAGCAGGAAAAAAGACCGCACCCCTCGGCGGGGATGAGATGCATGATGCCCATGGGGGGAGGAGTGAGGGCGCTGAGATGGGCAGTCTGCCCAAAAAGATCCAGTCGGTCAGGGTCCCGCCAATGGTTTCTTTTGATCATGACCTCACCCCCGGCGGCCGCCGTATTTCATGGATTTTCCTGGTGCTGAGCGGGGCCTTGGTGGGACTTGCGGCCGGCATTATGGGCGTGGGCGGCGGCTTTTTGACCTTTCCCATTTTTGTTTATACGCTCGGGGTCTCTTCCATGACCACGGTGGGGACGGATATCTTCCAGATCGTATTCACCGCCGGATATGCCGCCATCAGCCAGTATGCCATATTCGGTTTCATCTTTTACACCCTCGCCATGGGCATGCTCCTGGGTTCTCTTTTGGGTATTCAGATCGGTGCCATGGTCACCAAAGTGGTCCCGGGCATCACCATTCGGGGCTTTTACGCCATGGCGGTGCTCGCCGGCTTTGTCAACCGGATTTTTGCGCTTCCTGGAAAGCTGGGAGAAATGGAGGTCATTCCCCTCTCAAAGGGTGCGGGGATGGTACTGGATAAAATCGGGGTCTGGGCCTTTTTCATTGTGATCGGCGGGTTTTCCGTGTGGGTCATCGGCACTTTCCTCAAGAACATAGGCGTGCTCAAAGGAGGGGAGGTGACATCATGATCGCAAATAAAAAGGAATTTTTTACAGGCGTTGGATTGCTGGCGGCCTTTGTGGTGGTGTTGATCCTCATTTTTTCCCCCATGTTTAAAGGCCAAAATGGGTTGGAATACCTCGATTCCCTTTATAACGCCATATCCAAAGGATCGGCATACTATATCCCAGCGGTTAAAAAAGACGTCTCCCCCTTCGAGGGAAAAGCTGCGAAGGCGACCCTCAGTATGGCCGGCGAGAAGCAGGCCGAACAGACCGCCCTCCTGTTTGAGGCCGCTGGCACTGAGGTGGACATCAAAGGCAAGGAGTTGAACGTTTCTGGCGATCTGGGGAGGATGCTTCAAAACTGCCTTTCCGATGCGGATCATATGTATTTCAACAAAGGAGAAAAGGTGTCGAATAAATACGGTTATGATGCCAAGCGGGTCCTTTTTAACTGGTGGCATGCGTTAAAAGAAATGGACAAATCCTTTTCCCGTCAGAAGGAATTCAAGTCGGCTAAGATCGTTTCTCTAGTGGCCAAAAAGGCGGTGGAGACATCCTACAACTACTACGGTATCGAGCCCCAAAAGATTACCGGCCGGATGGGTGTGGTTGTCTTCTCCTTGGTTTTCTATGTGATCTATACCCTATGGTACGGCTTTTCCATCATGTTCATGTTCGAGGGGTGGGGGATGCGGTTGGGGCATTGAGTCTATTATCATACGTGCCGAAAGAATGACACGCTACACATGGCCGAAGGTGTGCGGGCTTTTCTCATGCTTCGGCCATTTCAGTCCTGACAAGATCAAAATCCCGGTTTGCACATCGCTCCATGATGGGATAATATTGTGCCAAACGACTCACCTCGAAACCGCCAAATGTTCAA
The DNA here is from genome assembly GCA_037382425.1 of Deltaproteobacteria bacterium. GTDB lineage: Bacteria > Desulfobacterota > DSM-4660 > Desulfatiglandales > Desulfatiglandaceae > JAIPDZ01. The sequence continues at coordinate 4,056 of JARRPY010000063.1, read as the reverse complement.
TCGGGTATCGCCCATGCGCCGTTTTGTCGATTTCATTCGGTCTCCTTTTTCGGGGAAGGAAGAGGAGATTCCCACCAATGTCGAAGAACTCCGGAACGACTTTAAGGCGCGATACCACCATTTCAAGCTCCTCCTGAGTGCAAACAACAAGTCCCTTGAAATTATGGCTGAAATGGAAGCCGCCCTGGAAGGGCGCTATCCCTTCGGCATGACCTTCGTCCGGTCCAGACTGACCATGGTATCCGCCGGCGTATGGCAGATCACCCGGCATTTGAATGAGTTGGCCCCCGGCAAGTATGAGGCGCTGTATGATCGGTTCAAGGAGATTCATATCAAGATCAACCCGTTTGTCCGTGTCAAACCGGAGACCCTGAGCGGAGCGCCCCTGGTGATCCCCATGGCCTCCGTAAACAAAGACATGGCGGATCAGGTGGGCAGTAAGATGGCCAACCTGGGGGAGATCGGAAACCGGCTCCGGTTAAACGTTTCCAATGGTTTCGTGGTCACGGCTTCCGGGTATCGACGATTTATTGCCTACAATGAACTGGAGACCGAAATCGACCGACGTATCCAAGCCACATCTGTGGAGGACGTGCAGCAGCTCTACGGCCTCAGCGCGGATCTTCAGCAGCTGATTATCCGCGCGCAGATTCCCCCGGATCTGGAAGCAGCGGTGAACGCGGCCTACCGATCTTTACGGGAAGCAGAAGGGGAAAAGGTGAGGGTCGCCATGCGCAGCAGTGCATTGGGCGAAGACGTGGCTGGAACCTCTTTTGCGGGGCAATACCGATCCGAACTCAATGTGAGCGAAGAGAACATTTTTCAGGCGTATAAAGAGATCGTGGCCAGCAAGTATGGCCTCCCCGCCATGACCTATCGACTCAATCGAGGCATTCGTGACGAGGACGTGGCCATGTGCGTGGGCTGTATCACCATGGTCCAGGCCCAATCAGGCGGCGTGGTCTACTCCAGGAACCCGGTTAACATCCGGGACGATGCCGTCACCATCCATGCCGTCTTGGGCCTTCCCAAATCCGTTGTGGACGGAACGGTTGTGCCGGATCTCTTCGTTGTGTCCCGTCGGGAACCTTTACGTGTTTTACACAAAGCGATTCAACCCAAGGCGAACAAGTTGGTTTGTTTCCCGGAAGAGGGCTTGGGCCGGATACGTCTGGAGGAAGACGAGTGTAAAGCGCCCTCCCTGAGTGACGCACGAGCCATAGAATTGGGCCGTATGGCCATTCAGCTGGAAGACTACTATGGCCGTCCCCAAGATATTGAGTGGGCCCTGGATGATGATGGCATTGTACTGCTCCAATGCAGACCCCTCACTCAAAAAGAGCGGCCCGATGCCGTTTCAAGATCTGCCGCCGACCCAGCTGACCCTGTGGACATCCTTTTCCAGGGAGGCCTTTCCGTCAGTCCGGGTGTGGCCGCGGGAGAGGTGGCCATAGTAAAAAGAGATATGGATACCTTGATGTTTCCCGAAGGGGCGATCCTGGTGGCCGAGCAGGCCCTCCCCCGCTGGGCCACCACGCTGAACCGGGCCGCGGCCGTGGTCATTGAACAGGGAAGTATGGCGGGGCATTTGGCCAATGTGGCCAGGGAATTTGATGTGCCCGCCCTGTTTGGGGTTGATAATGCCACACACCGGTTTCATGAGGGCCAGCTGATTACCGTGGATGCGGACGGGCGGCGCATCTATGCCGACCGCGTGGAAACCCTCATGAGGGCGCAATCACCGCCCAAGAATCTGATGAAAGACAGCCCGGTCTACAATGCCCTCAAGGGCGTGGCGCAATACGTGACGCCCCTAAACCTTCTCGACCCGGACGCCCTCGGATTTCGTCCGGAAAACTGCCGGACCTTCCACGATATCACCCGATTCTGTCACGAAAAGGCCGTGCATGAGATGTTTCAGTTTGGAAAAAGCCATCGGTTCCCGGAGCGGTCCGCCAAGCAGCTCTTTTACGATGTTCCCATGCAGTGGTTTGTGCTGAATCTGGATGATGGATTTAAAGAAGAGGTGAGCGGTAAATACGTGAGATTGGGAAACATCGTCTGTATCCCCATGCTGGCGCTCTGGGAAGGGATCATTTCAACGCCCTGGGAAGGCCCCCCACCAGTCGACGGGAAGGGATTTTTGTCCGTCATGTTTCAGGCCACCACCAACAGGGCCCTGAATACCGGTGTGCGGTCAGCCTATGCCAACCGCAACTATTTCATGATTTCAAGGCACTATTTAAGCCTCAATTCCAGGTTCGGTTTTCACTTTTCAACGGTGGAAGCCCTGGTGAGCGAGCGGGTGAATGAAAACTATATCAATTTTCAGTTCAAGGGGGGTGCCGCGGACTTTGAACGACGGCTCAAGCGCGTTCACTTCGTAAGAGAGATCCTTGAACCCCACGGATTTCGGGTGGAGGTCAGGTCCGATACCCTCATCGCCAGGCTGGAGAACCGCGAGGAAGACGTCATGAAGGCACGGCTCAAGATGCTGGGCTACCTGATTATTCACACGCGTCAGTTGGATATGGTCATGGCCAATGACGCACGGGTCAATTATTATAGATCAAAAATAAGGAAAGATATCGAAGCGTTTTCCGGCCCATAATTGATGAACTAAAAAGTTGCTTCTTATCCGGCCGGCATCCGGGACTGCGGTGGGGCAGGCTCTTTTTTGCGCGCGGATTTACCTTTTGAAAAGAAGACCTGAACATGTTAAGAGATTGTAAAAAAAGGGAGGACGCGTGATTTATGGACATCATCACATACAGTGAAGAACATCGGATTTTCAGGGAAGCGGTTCGAAAATTCTGTGAAAAAGAGGTGATTCCCCACGCAGACGAATGGGAGGAAGCCGGGATCGTCCCCAAATCGGTATGGCAAAAGATGGGGAAACAGGGATTCTTGTGCATGGATGTCCCTGAGGCATACGGTGGATTCGGGGCCGATTTTCTTTACTCGGTGATCTTGATCGAGGAGTTGACCCGGACCGGAAACACCGGGCTCGCCGCACCCCTTCACAGTGATATTGTGGTGCCGTATATCACCAGTTTCGCCTCTGAAGAATTGAAGCAGAAATACCTGCCGGGGTGTGTTTCCGGTGACGTCATCACGGCCATCGCCATGACCGAACCCAACACGGGCAGCGATCTGTCCGCCATCCGGACCACGGCCGTAGCAGATGGGGATCATGTGGTGCTCAACGGACAAAAGACCTTCATCAGTAACGGGATCAATTGTGATCTCCTGGTGCTGGCCGCAAAGGATCCTACGGTGGAAAATCCCTACCAGGCCATCGACCTTTATCTCGTGGAGGCCGGCACGCCCGGTTTTGAGAAGGGAAACAAGATAAAAAAAGTGGGCTGGCACAGCCAGGATACGGCCGAACTGTTTTTCAGCGACTGTCGGATTCCCAAGGAAAACCGTCTGGCGCAGAAAGGCTCGGGCTTCATCATGCTTATGGAAAAGCTCCAGCAGGAAAGGCTCGTATGTTGCATCATGGCGGTGACGGCTGCTGAACGGATGTTGGACATGACCATGGCCTATTGCAAGGAACGAAAGGCATTTGGTCGCCCCCTGTCCAAGTTTCAGAACACCCAGTTCAGAATCGTTGAAATGGCCACGGAAATCCGGCTCGGTCGAACCTTTGTGGAAAAACTGGTGATGGACCACGTGGAAGGCGCCAATGTGGTCGTGAATGTGTCCATGGCCAAATATTGGACCACGGAGATGGCCATGCGAGTGGCGGACGGGTGTGTCCAGCTTCATGGCGGATACGGGTATTGTGAAGAATATCCCATCGCCCGGGCCTGGCGGGATGCACGGGTGATGTCCATATTTGCCGGGACCAGTGAAATCATGAAAGGCATCGCAGCGAAATTTATGGGTCTTTGATATGGCGTATGCCAGATGATCCGGCCATTAAAGGTCTTTGGCATCCCGCCAATAATCGAGGGCCGGGACGAATGCCGGAAAAGACCTATTGACATAACCACCGGATTGTTATAGAAATAACCTGTTGATTTTGAAATATAAATTGAGAAACCCAGCCCC
>JARRPY010000062.1:0-9770 GCA_037382425.1 Deltaproteobacteria bacterium | reverse complement strand
ATATCGACCCAAACCGCTATCAATATTCATGAGGGTCGTGGCCAATTCATAAAGCGTCTAACAGACCTGATAGCAATGCACTAACTGATACGGATTCACTCAACAGGACTACATTGTGAAGGCAATACTTGAGCGCGCGTTTCAACTGAAACGCCACGGTTCCTCCCTCCACACCGAGATCAACGCCGGGTTCGCTGAGGGGCATGCGCTTGACTTGAGTTGCCACATTTCATTATATTTTTGTCCGAATCTCTTAAGATTACAATTCTGAAAGGAGGATCGTTTTTATGTCTGAACATCTGGATGGGGCCATCTTACAGAGAGACAAAGAGACCTACGCCATCGTACCGAGGACCCCGCTGGGGCTTGTGACTCCTGAGGTTCTTAAGACCATTGCGCAGGTGGTAAAAAAATATAATATTCCGGTCGTCAAGATTACCTCCGGACAGCGCATGGCCTTGGTGGGCCTCAAAGAGGGGGATGTGGCCCCGGCCTGGAAAGACCTCGGCATGGACGTGGGACGGGCCACGGAACTCTGTGTTCACTACGCCCAGGCGTGTCCGGGAACAGCGGTGTGCCGTTTCGGGGTGCAGGATTCCCTCGGGCTCGGCATGGAACTGGAAAAGCATTTCGCGGACATGGCACTGCCGGCAAAGGTCAAATTCGGCGTTTCAGGGTGCCCCATGTGCTGCGGAGAGAGTTATGTGCGGGATGTGGGGGTCCTGGGCAAGAAAAAGGGCTGGACCGTTATCTTCGGCGGCAACAGTGGGGGCCGGCCCCGCATCGGCGATGTCATTGCCGAAGACCTGGACAAGGAAGCGGTCATTGATCTGGTCGGGAAATGTCTCGAATATTACGCGGCCAACGGGAAGAAAAAGGAACGCACCGCCCGTTTCATGGATCGAGTCGGCGTCGATGACTTCAAGGCGGCGGTCCTTTGATAAACCATGCGTACGGTCTCAGGAGAAACGACACATGAAGAAAATGACACTGGCAGTTGTTGCTTCCGGCATATGGATCACCGCCTCGGAATTCGTCAGAAACGAGGTCATGTGCAAGAGTTATTGGCTCGGCAAGTATAAAGTTCTCGGCCACCCTTTTCCATCTGCCCCCATTAATAACCTGCTATGGGTCGCATGGAGTTTTTTACTTGCGGGGTGCATCGCCTATCTTGTTCGCAAACTCTCCTTTGTCGGGACCTTACTGACGACCTGGATTCTTGCCTTCGTGATGATGTGGATTGCTTTATGGAATCTGAGCGTCCTTCCCCAGGGCCTCATCCCCGTGGCGGCGCCATGGAGCTTCGGGGAAATCGCCGTGGCGGTGCTCATCGCTCGATTGGTCCTCAGGCGGCGGTCCAAATGAACCACGGAAAACCGTATGGGAACGGGCGGTGTTGAGATGAGATGCGCCTAATGGAAATACGGATAAAAACCGATTGTTCCGACGTTGACTGGCAGGCCATATCTGATTTACTCAAAAGCGTCGGAATGGCCTATTATGAACCGGGAGTCCATCAGAGGGCTTTTGAGGCCAGCCATACGACCGTGTTTGTTTATGACGAATCCACGTTGATCGGGTTTGGAAGAGCCATATCCGATGGGGCGTATCAAGGGGCAGTTTATGATATCGCCGTTTTACCCGAAGCCCAGGGGAAAGGCGTTGGGAAACTCATCGTTCAAACCATTTTGGATCGACTTTCAAATTGCAACCTCATTCTTTACGCAGCGCCTGGAATGGAAGGGTTCTATAAAAAACTTGGCTTCGGCGTAATGAAAACGGGAATGGCCTTGTTCACTGATCCCCGAGCAATGGAAAAATTCACAGAATAACGACCCCTGACGTTTCACATGCTCTCCAACCAGGCGTCCCCTATAAAAATACACATCGATGAATCTTCATGGATGAAAGCCCGGCTGTGCCGGTCGGAGCGATCATCAAGAACCTTGAGGCCGGGTTGGCGCGCTTCGACAGGTCTCATGGAATCGAGCAATGGAAAATGAGGTGAGGTGCTACCGGTCACCTAAAATTGAAGTCAGAACGAGTGATCTCGGAGGCCGAGGCGTATTCGCCGTAGAAAAGATCCATAAGGACGAAGTCGTCGCCATCAAGGCCGGGCACATCATCCATTCGGATGACATCGCCGGGATCACCGCGTCAGTGGGGGACTACGCCCTTCAAATTCATGATGGCGTCTATCTGGGTCCAACATCCAAGGACGAAATCGAGCGAATGACCATTTTCATCAACCACTCCTGTGACCCCAACATCGGATTTTTGGGCCAAATCGTCTATGTGGCCATGCGGGATATTGAGCCGGGTGAAGAACTGTGCCATGACTATGCCATGGAGAGAACAGACGATTATTCCTTGAAGTGCTGCTGCGGCTCGGGTTATTGTCGAGGGACGATCACCGGAGAAGACTGGATGCGGCCCGACCTCCAGAAAAGGTATGGGGACCGTTTCTCATCGTACATTCTCGAGAAGATAAAGGCGCTCAAAGAGAAAAGGGAAAGATAAAAGCCGATTATATGCGACCACCACAAGGAGATTCGTAGATGAAGTGTGATAAATGTAATGGGAATATTGAAGAAGGGGACGAAAGGGAATACCACGGACAAACGCTTTGCGAGGATTGCTACATGGATGTTCTCTCGCCCGCCAAGGCCTGCGATCCGTGGGCCGTGTACACCGCCAAATCCTTTTCCAAGGAAGCCGGATCCGGGGCTGAGCTTACGGAAACTCAGTCCAAAATACTCCGGATATTAAAAGAAACGGGCGGGGCCGAGCCCAAAACCATACTCGAGAGGCTTCAAATAACCCCATCCGAGCTTGAAAGAGAGATTGCCACGCTGAGACATATGGAAAAGGTAAGCGGCGAGCTTCGGGAGGGAAAGAAGATCATTCGTCTATGGTAAACAAATTGTTTAAAGGTCATGATGAACTAAGGAGGCAATCACATGACGAAATTGTCAAGCCGATTTGAACTGGTGCAAGAGGTATCCCCGGAAGGATATTCAGAGGTCCATTACAGGGAAAGACCCAAAACGCTCTTTGATCTCCTGGAAAACACGGCTACCGAGTGGCCCGAGGCAGAAGCCTTTGTAGATGGGGATCAACGGATGACCTACGGTGGGTTCCACGACATGGTGAATCGGATATCGGCCGCTTTACAACAACGGTTAGACGTAAAAAAGGGGGATAGGGTCGCCATTCTCCTGGGAAACGGCATTCCCTTTGCTGCATCCTACTTCGCCATTGTCAGGCTTGGTGCCGTGGTCGTTCCCCTAAATACCCGCTATAAGGCCACGGAACTCTCCTTTGAACTCAATGATTCCGGGGCCAAGGTCCTCATTGCCGAACCCCAGTTTTATGAGAGCCTGGAGGGGGTAAGAGACGATCTTGCGACCGTCTCCCACATTTTTATTGACGGCGATGAGGCGCCTTCGGGGACTCGTCCTTTCAAAGAACTGGCGGCGTATGAAAGCACGACCTTTAAAAAACCCGACATCTCGGAGTGGGATCTTTCGAATATCATGTATACCTCCGGTACCACCGGCCAGCCCAAAGGGGCCATGCAGTTTCATAGGGGAAGTATTGCGACGGCCATGTTAACGAGTGAATTCTTGCACTATGAGCACGGCCGGGACCGGAATTTATGCGTCATCCCCCTTTTCCATGTGACCGGGTTGTCCATGAATTTTATTGGAGCGGTCTTTGCAGGGATTCCGGTGGTCTTCATGAAAAAATTTCATACGGAAGAGGCCCTTCGGCTTGTTGAAAAAGAGCGGATCACCGTCATGGTGTCGGTGATTACGGTGTATTGGCTGATGTTAAACAACAAACACTTCGCCGATTACGATTTAACCAGCTTAAGAGAAATCGTCTATGGAGGCTCTCCGGCAGCGGCCGACGTCATTCATCAGATGCGGGAAAAACTCCCCGGTGTACTGCTCCATAATGGTTTCGGAATGACCGAAACCCACGCCTTTGATACCTATCTCGAAGACAAGGATGTCATTTCACACATTGAATCGGTAGGAAAAATTTTGCCCCTGGTGGATATGAAGATTGTCGATCACAAGGGTGAGGAAGTCGCCGCCGGTGAGCCGGGAGAGTTGTTGCTCAAGGGAAGTAAGGTCGTGCGCGGGTACTGGAACAAACCCGAGGTCAACGAACAGGCCTTTACCGACGGTTGGCTTCACTCCGGGGACATCGCCCGCATCGACGGCGACGGGTATGTGTACATACTGGATCGAATCAAAGACATGATCAATCGTGGCGGTGAAAAAATCTACAGTATTGAGGTGGAAAATGTCCTCTATGGTCATCCCAAGATAATGGAGGCGGCCGTATTCGGTGTCCCTGACAAGGTCTTCGGCGAACAGGTCAAGGCAGCGGTTGTGCCCAAGCCGGACCAAACCCTCACCGAGCAGGAAGTCATTGATTTCTGTGCACAGCGATTGGCCAACTACAAGGTCCCCATAGCCGTCGTTTTCCTGGACGAACTCCCTCGAAACCCCGGCGGTAAAGTGATGAAAAGCCGGTTGCTTGATTTGTGACGATAAGCGACCAGATCCATTTTCCTTCATGGGGGATTCATCATGCTCAAGACGAGAATCACCGAACTCCTGCAAATCCGTTATCCCATCCTCCAAGGCGGCATGGCCTGGATTACCGGATGGGAGATGGCCGCAGCGGTTTCAGAGGCAGGCGGCCTCGGCACCATCGCGGCCGCCACCATGGAACCCCAAGAACTCATCGACAGCATTCGAAGCATCCGCAAGGTCACCGAACGGCCGTTTGCGGTCAATATCCCTTTAAGACTGCCTACGGCCCACAGAGCCGTGGAGATCGCCACCGGGGAACAGGTCCCGGTCATCGTCGCCTCCGCCGGGGATCCCCTGCCTCATGCGGAAAAAATCAAACGCCGCGGCATCACGCTCTTTCAGGTCGTATTCTCGGTGGAGATGGTCCGGCGGTGCAACCAATCAGGCGTGGACGGCATTATCGCCATGGGTGCCGAAGGCGGCGGCAACATCAGCCCGGCCGAGGTCTCCACCCTCGTTCTGGTCAGGCAGGCCGTACAGGAGACCGACCTCCCGGTGGTGGCCGCAGGCGGGATTTGCGACGGCCAAGGCCTTGTGGCGGCCCTTGCCCTGGGCGCCGAAGGCATCCAAATGGGCACCCGATTTCTCGCCACCCGGGAAGCCACCGTTCATGAACGCTACAAACAGGCCGTCCTCGACGCCGTTGATACGGACACGGTGATGACCGGCCGCACCACCGGTCTGCAATTCAGAGTCCGAAAAAACCCGTTGGCTGAAAAGGTCCTGCAGATGGAAAGGGACGGAAGCCCCCGGGAAGAGATCGACGCACTGACCATCGGATCTTTGAAGAAGGCTGCGGAGGAAGGCGACATGCATTGGGGGTCCCTCATGATGGGACAGGCCGCCGGCATGATCCAAGAGATTCGGCCCGTGGGCGAGATGATGAATGAGATCGTCTCCTCGGCCTTGGATGAGATCAGGGCCTTGGGACGGTACCTGTCCTGACCGACGACCTTCCTTTTTTGAAAGCGGGATATGGACATGACCGCACTTTTTGACGACTGGCCAGAACCATACGATCAGTGGTTTGAAACCCCTTTGGGCCGGCTGATCAAGGGATATGAGGGTAGACTGATCCGTCAATTGCTGAATCCCAAATCCGGGGAAACCATCCTGGATGCCGGCTGCGGAACAGGCATCTTCACTGCCCATATGATTGAAACCGGTGCGCGCGTCTTCGGCTTGGAACGCTCCTTCACCATGCTTCACCGCGCCCGGACCCGGTTCGAAGGCCCGGCCTTTGAGCCTGTCCGGGGCGATATGCTCATGCTCCCTTTTTCAGACCATTCGTTTCAAAAAACGGTTTCCGTCACCGCCATCGAATTTATCGAAGACGCGAGGGCGGCCGTTGACGAACTGTTCCGGGTCACCCAACCGGGCGGTGTGGTTGTGGTGGCCACCTTAAACGCCCTGAGCCCTTGGGCAGATCTCAGAATAAAGGAGGCTCAAAACGGACATCCCCTTTTCAGACATGCCATCTTTAGATCGCCTGTGGAATTGTTGGATGCTTCTCCGGTGAAGGGCACGGCAAAAACAGCCATTCATTTCGAAAAAGATGCGGATCCGCATACAGCACCGGAGATCGAGGCATGGGGACAAAGAAAAAATCTGGATACGGGCGCATTCTTGGCGGCACGATGGCAAAAACCGAAATAGCGCCATGCGCGCGTCCGCTTCTTAATATCAATTTTGATACTATCAAATGCGGGGCAGGGGATTCGCTCGTCAACCATTATCAAAAGGAGGACAAAGATGCCCAAGGAATATGAACGCATTGCCATCATTACCGGCACCACATCCGGCATTGGTGAAGCCACCATGCGGAAGTTCGTTGCCGCCGGCTTTGGTGTGGTGGGAAACGGAAGGAATGCTGAAAAACTGGCCGCGCTCGAAAAGGAGATGGGCCCTTCATTGTGCAGCGTCGCCGGGGATGCGGCCGACGATGCGGTCGTCAACCGGCTCTTCGACATGGCCGTCGATCGCTTCGGCAGAGAGGCCGACATCGTCGTGGCCAATGCGGGCAGGGGCCTAGGCGGTTCGGTCAAAGACGCGGATCGGGCGCAATTTGAGAACGTCTTAAACATCAATGTCAGCGGCGCATTCGCCCTTATTCAAAAAGCGGCCCGGAGGATGGTGGCGATTCAACAAAAAGCCTATCCCAAATCCGCGGCCGACATCGTCATCGTCGGATCTGTCGTCGGGAGAAACGTATCGCCGTTCAGCGCCGTTTACGGGGCCTCGAAATTCGCGGTTCATGCGCTGGCCGAGGGTCTGCGGCGCGAAGTCGCCCCCATGGGCGTTCGCGTCTCGCTGGTTGAGCCGGGCGCCGTATTGAGCGGGTTTCAGGCGGTATCCGGTTACAGCGAGGAGACGGTGAAAAGCTTCCATGATAAATTCGGCCCCCTGCTCATCGGAGATGACATTGCGAACGCCATATACCATATGGTCACCCAGCCGCCCCACGTGCACATCAGCGAAATGGTCGTTCGCCCCACGCGTCAGGATTACCCATAAAGAGGAGAAATGGGTATGCACGAACACATGCTCTTGGTGACGCTGGGTTGCAGCCGCCTGCCGGGGATATTGGGCAGGGCTCGGAGACACCCGTTCGTCGTTTTCGGCACTATGGACGGGGAAGCGTTAGCCGGCCTCGCCGATGTCGTTTCGGACGCTAAGGCGCCCGCGTTGCCGGTCTACTTTTATGAGAGCGGATGATTCGTCGTGCGGCGGGTGGTTGCCGTGGGCAACCTTCACAAGCTATGGCGTTCGGTTCCTGAAAATCTCGACATGGCGGGACTGAAAAAGGCTTTCAGAGGCTATTTTGGGGCAGAATGGACCGACGTCCTGGACGCCGCCGATATATCTTTTGCCTACAATGCCGCCAACACCGCCTATTTTGCCGTGCGCGATCTTCGTCCCGTGGAAGCTCTGACCTTGAACCGGCTCCTGGCTGACCATGGCGGCATCAAGCCATTGAATCTTATCGTGAGTTAAGGAACTGCCCGTGCGAAAGGTTCACATGCTTAAAAAAGTCCCTGTCGTCAATCTGAAGGCCGCAGGCGCCGAAATACCGAACTGTACCAGTACGAGACCGTAGCGAACATGGACGAGCATACCCTCACGCTTATGAGAGTGGGAGACAGAATCCTTAATTTTCATTCGCACTCGGAATCAGACGAGGCCTTCCTCGTGGTTTCCGGACCAATGGATCTGGAGTTTCGTGACCGAACGGTCACCCTGAACGAAGGGGACCTGTGCGTGGGGCCCAAAGGGACCACCCACCGTCCCGTGTGCACCAGTGAAGCCACCTGCCTCCTCATTGAACAGGAAGGCACGTTGACACCGGACAATACAGGTGGAACATACGAATCCGATTCACAAGACCGCTGACAGCCGACCCAGTAGATTGGAAAGCTTCACTTCTCTAAAATCGCCCCTTGACAAACCGTAATTCTTCCAATAGGTTCCCTGTGATTCGACGTTTATCATCATGTATCCGAGACCTTTGAAAAATGCTCAATTTTGGTCAAGGTCAAGGAAGACGAAAATTTCAACCACAGGAATATACTGAATATTTCGAGGATTGAAATTCGAGTCTGACGCAGAAATTGGGCAAAAGGGGGTGTTTTTCAAAGGTCTCGTATCCGTCGGTACATAGGGATGTTGGATCTAAATCTTGTCGAAAATCCTCGCGCTTTGAGCGGGAAACGCGGACTCCCGACCCTCGGCACAGCCGGCATTTTGAGCCTTCAGCCTTGAGCTTTGAGCTTCTTATGAATTTTCCCCTCAAATACTACCTACACCGCTCCTGACAGGGAATTTTTGTCCTGTTGGGAGTAAAATATCACCAAAAATATCATAGGAATTCATGATGTTAGATCTCTCTACTTGATTCTGCCCTAAAAATTTGCGGAGGTTTCGATAGAGGGATGAATATCGTTTTACTCGCATTGGAGTTCAAGTATCCTTTTTAATCATTAGGCGTATCATCCGAAAGTAAAAGATACGTGGTTCTACGGAATAACTTGTTATGCTCCTCATACACCTTGACTTATCAAATATAATAAGTTATTAATATTGATAATGTGGCACATACGAGAACATCAGAAATTAAATAGAATTATTGAAAAATTGCCGTTGCAGGTCGTGAAAAAATACGAACTCTGGAAAAATATCGTTTTTCGGCATGGTCCAGATAAACTTCGGGAATTTCCAGGTTTTCATGACGAAAAATTGAAAGGAAAGCATGAAGAAATGCGCTCATCACGGCTGAATATTCAATATCGTGTTATTTATTCCGTCGAAAAACAGACGATTACGATTTATGTCATTGATATTACACCGCATAAATATTAGGAGGTTTTAACGATGAATATTAAAAAATCTGATTATAAACCGGCAAAACAGCGTACTGTCTTAACTACCGGAGAAGTGATTAAAATGTTGCGCGAGTTAAAAGGATGGACCCAGGAGGAATTAGCTAAATATTGTGCTATCAATGCAAAAAACATTAGCATGCTTGAAAATGATAAATTAGAAATCGGGAAAAAAAGAGCCTTACAACTCGCTACAGCATTCGATGTACACCCCGCTATTATTATGTTTCCTGAATACGAATCAAAAGAAATTCAAAAAGCAGCATAACCTGTCACTAAACTCAGACGGCTAAACGCGGGGCAAATTGAACCTTATTGGGGTCTACATTTCCAGCAACTTTCCGACAGGCTTTGGCTATTTACCCGCCGCTGGTCAGTTTTGTGTTAACTTTCAGCGTTGAGCTTTGAGCTTCTTATGAATTTTCCTCTCAAATACTGCCTACCCCGCTCCTGACAGGGGGTTTTCGTCCTGTTGGGAGTACACCGTCTCACTGACTTCAGCGACCACGAATCCGAACAACCGTGTAACCAATATATCTGAAAAATACATCGCGAGTATCGCAAATATAATCTGAATTGGTTTTCCGCCATCGAGTCACCGCAGAACTTCCACCCGTACATAAGGCAATTTGTTTCGTTTTTGAAGAAAGCCGTTTTGATGTTTTTGTTTATATTCGGGAGTTGCGTCTCACAGGTAAGTTTCACTAAGATGGCGGGGTATTTGGTGGAAAGAGGACAGGCGACCGATCAAGAAAATAGTTGTCGGTCAATCACTTGAAAATGC
>JARRPY010000061.1:0-13826 GCA_037382425.1 Deltaproteobacteria bacterium | reverse complement strand
TCAAGCGGAATCTCCACCACAAACGTTGTCCCGCCCCCCTCATGACCGGATGCACGGAGTTTTCCCTCATGTCGCTCGACAATGCATCGCGCAAGGCTCAGTCCAAGCCCTCGGCCTGCCCCAGGCTTGGTGGTGAAAAACGGGTCAAAGAGACGACTTAAAACAGGCTCGGAGATACCGGGACCACTGTCCTGGATGTAGACGCATCCCATCCCGGAATTGGTTTCCGTGGTGACATAGACCACGCCTCCTTGAGGTGATGACTCCATTGCATTGTGGATGATATGGGCCAATGCCAGTTGGATGTGCGTGGGGTGGCCATAAAGGGTCGGGACGGCTCTGAAATAGGATTTGATCTCAACCCCGTTGCCCGATGTGCCGGGGGTTGACATGGCCTCTGCCTGAGCCACGGCTTGATGGACGATCGCTTCCATGTCCAAGGGGACGATCGTCGAGGGCGCGTAGGGTGTGTGAGCCAAGAAGCTCAGCGTACTGGACATTCGGACGCATTCGTCCATGGCGGCTGTGAGGTATTGTGCGGCGGGCGAATCGGTTTTCGAATGTTCCCTGCCCGGAGGGTTTGCCTCGTGTATTGCCTTTTCGAGGTGGCGGGTGCAGGTGACCAGCGGTCCCAGGACGTTCGGCACCATCCGCCCAATGGCTTCCCGTTTGAGTGTGTCACAGCGCTCCTTTTCCCCTTTTTTTCTCTGGGTCAGATCGTGTATATGCACAACAAGCGTGGCACGACCCTTTTCGTAGCGGATTTTCTTCAGGTATATGTCACAGATGATCGCGCCACCGGCTCTGTCTGCCAAGGATACCTCGTAAGGCCCCTGGGCCGGGTCTCCCAGTGATATTCCCCCACTCAGAAAAGTGAAACGGGCTCTCGAGTCTGGATGAACAATTTCATGGACGCTCATGACGATCAGTTCTTCCGGCGTGTAACCGAAAAGTCCGGAAGCCGATTCATTGGCCATGACGATCTTTCCCTTCTGAACGAGTAGCATGGGCGCCGGAAGGGCATGAATCAATTTCGTCCGGTTCTCGATGACGCAACTGAGTCGCTTCTGTTCCTTTCTTAGGTCGGCAATTTTTTCTCTGAGACCGCGATTTTCTTCCCTGAGGCGCTCGCCCCATCGTTTGGGCTTTTGGTGTTGGTTTTCCTTCATGGATCGTCTGTTTGACGGTTCGAAACCGATTTTGGTACAGGCCCGGCGCCCGACATTTCCTCCATTTTCATGGTCTGAATCCCCTTGATGATCATCATCCGATAGCGTAACATATACCCAAAAGATCTGACAACCGGGAACATGTTTCAAGTCTCGCATATGAGGATTCCGTGATCCAATCGTCTTTTGTCCATCTACACGTTCATAGTGAGTACAGCCTTTTGGACGGCGCCATTCAAATCGATCGCCTACTGGAAAAGGCCGGTGCGTTGGGAATGAAAAGCGTGGCCGTTACGGACCATGGGAATATGTTTGGTGTCGTGGAGTTTTATGACAAGGCCGTTAAGGCGGGGATCAAGCCGCTCATCGGATGCGAGGTGTATGTGGCCCCCGGAGCACGAAAAAACCGATCCCCCTCCCCCAACGGCGCGCCGAATGCCTATCATCTCGTCCTCCTGGTCATGAATGAGACGGGCTACCGGAATTTGTCCCGGTTGGTGACCTTGGGACACCTGGAGGGATTCTACTATCATCCCCGCGTGGATATGGAGCTGCTCAGGGAATACAACAAAGGACTCCTCGCCTTGTCCGCCTGCCTCAAAGGTCATGTCCCTTATTTGATCGGTATGGATCGAATGGATGCCGCCAAGAAGCAGGCAGAAGAACTTTCGGCCATTTTTGATGACCGATTCTACCTGGAGGTCCAGGCCAATAAGCTGCGTGAACAGGAAAAGGTGAACCGGGCCCTTCGGGAATTATCAATGGATCTCTCCATCCCTATGGTGGCGACGAATGACTGTCACTATCTGAACCGGGCGGATGCCATGGCGCATGACGTGCTCCTCTGTATACAGACGGGCAAGACCGTGGATGACGAAAAGCGGCTCAAGTTCTCATCAGACGAGTTCTTCTTTAAATCTCGTCCGGAGATGGAGGCGGCCCTAGGAGGATATGCCGAGGCCCTGGACAACACGGTTCAGGTGGCCGAAAGATGTCACTTCGAAATGGGATTTGGGGAGTACAAATTTCCCGTATTCGATGTCCCTGAAGAACGGGGTCTGGATCAGGTCCTGACGGAAGCCGCCGAACAAGGGCTCGCCGAACGCTTGATGCAGAAGGAAGAAGAGGAAGGTCCTCTTTCAGGGGCGGGGAAACATCAATACGAAGAACGACTCCGTTTCGAACTGGATGTGATCCTCAAAATGGGGTTTGCTGGCTATTTTTTGTTTGTGGCGGATTTCATTGAGTATGCCCATCGAAACGACATTTCCGTCGGCCCCGGCCGGGGGTCGGCCGCGGGATCCCTGGTGGCCTATTGCCTCAACATCACCAACGTGGACCCCATCAAATACGGGCTGTTGTTTGAACGGTTTTTGAACCCGGCACGCATCAGCATGCCCGACATCGATATCGATTTCTGCATCAACGGCCGGGATCAGGTTATCCAGTATGTGGCGGAGAAGTACGGCCGGTCCAATGTGGGACAGATCATTACCTTTGGCACCATGAAGGCGAGGGGGGTCATCCGGGATGTGGGCCGCAGCCTGAATATCCCTCTTGGAGAGGTGGACCGTATCGCCAAACTGGTCCCCGAGGGTCCCGGGGTGACCCTGGAACGGGCGATTCAGGAAGAACCCGAACTCAGACAGATGGAACAGGGGGACGGGCCGACCAAGAAACTCCTGAAGATATCCCGGTCTTTGGAAGGTCTTGCCAGACACGCGTCCACCCATGCATGCGGTGTGGTCATTTCGGATCGGGCACTGGTGGATTACCTGCCGCTGTACAAGGGAGGCAAGGGTGAAATCATGGCCCAGTTCACCATGGACCGGATCGAGCAACTGGGCCTCATCAAGTTCGACTTCCTTGGGCTCAAGACCCTGACGGTGATTAAGGAGAGCCTCAGATTGGTCAAGGAGACCACCGGCGTCCGGATCGATTTTAAGCGAATGCGCATGGATGACCAGGCCACCTACCAACTCTGCACGGACGGCAAAACCACCGGGGTCTTCCAACTGGAGAGCTCGGGCATGAAGGACCTCCTAAGACGACTTAGACCCGAAGTTTTTGAAGATATGATCGCCCTGATGGCCCTTTATCGACCGGGCCCCTTAGGAAGTAACATGATAGAGGATTTTGTGGACGGGAAACATGGGAGAAAGCGCGTCAACTATTTCCTCCCCCAACTCGAACCCATCCTCAAGGAGACCTACGGGGTTATTCTCTACCAGGAACAGGTCATGAAGATCGCCCAGGTCCTGGCCGATTATGCCATGAGTGAGGCCGATGAACTGAGGAAGGCGGTGGGGAAAAAGAAACCGGAGGTAATGGCCAGACACCGTCAGAGATTTATCGAAGGGGCCGTGTCAAATGGCGTGGACCAGAAAATGGCGGAGAAGCTCTTCGGCCTGATTGATAAATTCGGCGGGTACGGGTTCAACAAATCCCATTCAGCCGCCTACGCCATGATCGCCTATCAGACCGCCTATCTCAAGGCCCATTATCCGGTCCAATTCATGGCGGCCCTGCTGACCCAGGACATGGGCAACCAGGACAAGACCATCAAGAACATCGCCGAGTGTCGTGCCAGGGGGATCGAGATTCTCCCTCCGGATGTGAATGAGAGCCAGGCCGATTTTTCAGTGGTGGATCAGAAGATCCGCTTTGGACTGGCCGCAGTGAAGAATGTGGGCGTGAAAGCAGTGGAGCTGGTTATCGAAGAGCGGGATAAGCACGGGGCATTTACCGATCTCCTCGATTTCTGCAGACGGGTCGAAGGTGGCAAGGTCAACCGGAGGGTACTCGAAGGATTGATTCAGTGCGGGGCCTTTGATTTTACGGGAACCCACCGTGGATCTCCCTGAGGTGGACGAATGGGATGAGCGCGACATGCTGAGACGGGAGAAGGAGGCGCTGGGGTTTTACATCAGCGGCCATCCTCTGGCCGGATTTCAGGATGAAATCAACCTGTTTGCCACATGTGCGCTCCAGGATCTTCCCGGGCAGAAGGATAAGTCGGCGGTCCATGTGGCCGGTGTGGTCGCGGAACTGAAGATCAAGCGAACCAAGCGGGGGGATAAGATGGCCACGGTGAAGTTTGAGGATCTGACGGGTTCGGTGGAGGTGATCATATTTCCGGATCTCTTCAATGCCGTCTCTCCTCTGCTGACAGGGGATGAGGCCCTGCTGGTTACCGGAACGGCCGAAGTCGGCGAGAGTTCGGCCAAGATACTGGCCAAAGAGATCGTGACATTGACGTCCCTCAAAATGAAGCATGTAAAATCCGTTCAGTTGACCCTTAAAAGCGGCGAGGATACGGGGAACATGCTTCAAGATCTAAAGGATATCGTGTTTAGGTATCCCGGAGACTGCCGCATTATGTTCAAGGTGGAGCAGACCATCGGGGAGCCATTGAATATTGCGGCACACAGTCGGTTTAACGTGCTTCCCTGTGAGGCGTTTTTAAAAGAGGTCGATGCTCTGCCGGGAAACAGCGTTTGCAGACTCATCACATAAATCGCCCGGGCCTCGCGGGGCCTTTTATGCCGGGTGCGTCTTTAGGGGCGGAGTCGGCCACGCCCTTGGCAGGTCAGTGAGATAAATGGATTCTCAAGGACATCCAGGTAATTCAATAATTCGAACTGTTGATCAGAATCGAGATGACCAAAGGGAAGCGTCTCGATTGAACGGCATGGGATGACAATCTGTCAACCGTTTATGGAGGGTAGATGAAACGATCGAAACCATGGATAGCGATGGGGGTCTGTGTGCTTTGGGCTTTTTTGATTCCCATGTCCTGGAGCGAGGAGGGAAGTGTGATGCATAAGGAGTCGGGAAAAGTGGTCAGGAGCGCCCACGGGGCCGGGAGATGGTTTCCGGGGCGAGCGAGTGAGCTTAAAGAAATGGTCGATGGGTATATCGCCCAGGCCAATGTGCCCGAGATAAAGGGGGTGATCGTGGGGGCCTTTGCACCCCATGCGGGGTACCTCTATTCAGGGGCCATGGCCGGGTACACCTTCCGGGCCATTAAGGACAACGCGGCCAAGGGGCACACACCGGACACGGTGGTGGTGCTGGGGTTGAGCCATCGGGGTGGTTTTTCAGGGGTCGCTCTGATGAGCGGAGATGCCATTGAGACCCCTTTGGGTCAGTCGCCGCTGGACGCGAAGGCTGGAGAATTTCTGGCCGATCAAAGCCCCCGCATATTTTTCGATTACGCACCGCACGCCGGCGAACATTCGGCTGAAAATGAAATCCCTTTTGTGCAGGCGGCACTTCCAGGGGTAAAGATGGTCGTGGGGCTTATGGGAGATCACGGCGCGGACACCATCGGTGAACTGGTGTCCGCGCTGGATGCCCTGAACAAGAAAGAGCGGCTTCTGGTGATCGCCAGCACAGATATGCTGCACGATCCCGACTATGATCTGGTGACGAATACGGATCAAAAGACGCTGGAGATGGTCGCCCGGATGGATGCCGATGGACTGGCTCGGGAATGGCAGCCGTCAAAGCAGATATTCTGCGGCATCGCCCCGGTCCTGGCCACCATGCGATTTGCTGAAGACCAAGGGTGTAGGAAGGGTACGATCCTGGGATATCGCAACAGTGGAGACGATTTTCCCGAAAGCCGCGGCCGATGGGTGGTGGGCTATGGCGCGGTGGTGTTTGCGGTGCCGGAATAGGCTCGGATCAGTGGAATATGCAATGCATTTTTCCCGCTTTCATAAGCAGTGGATCCCATGCCTGCTATTTGTCTTGATGCTCATCCTGTCAGGGTGTGCCGGAGCGCCTCTGGCTGAACGGTCTGCTCGTGAAGCGCCCCTGGTTGACGGAATCTATGAAGGGAGTTATATGGGGTGGCCGAATCGAGCGGTGGTAAAGGTGATCGTAAGGGATCACCGAATTGCGGACATCGACATCATCGAGCATTGGGAGCTTCGAGGGGAGCAGGCGGAATCGGTGGTGATCCAGCGGATTATCGAGCAGCAGACTGCGGATGTGGATGCGGTGAGTGGCGCCACCAACAGCAGTTGGGTGATTATGCACGCGGTGCAAGATGCGCTTGAAAAAGCACGGGACGCCGAGGCCACATCTCCGGAGTAGGTGCTTCGATAGGGACGCGTTATGAACGAGATGCCTTTTCCGCCTGCCAGACAGAGGGTCAACGCTTGAGGCGTCAAGTGGGGCAGGACGGGGCTTGGGCCTTGGCGGAATCCGCTCCTTGGGCGATCCACTTTAGAAATTTTCTTATGAGGCTCGACTCACTCTTTTGAGTTTTTATCTGTGCTTTATCGGATGTCATCGTTGAGATGCCGTCAATAAAATGCTTTTGTCTATTCAGGGTCTATCTTTAGCCACCCCCGAAATAAGGTCTCATCGGTATTTTCAAAACAGGTGAATCCCCCGGGGTCCACTTCTTCTACTAATATGGCGCGTGCCAGCATATATTTCAAGTCCTTATCAACTGGAATATGATTTGACCATTCTTCCGGTGCCGGCAGAGTGGATTGGAACGGCCCGGAAGAATGACTGAGTAAAATGGGCGATGGAGGCGGAATCAGAAGGCGATGGAGAGGGTCACGCCGCCGAACACATGATTGGCCTTTTCGTCCAGACTCAATGCCTGCATCTCATTATCCGCCTGGTGTGACAGGGGAAAGGCATAGGCAATGGCGGGCGTCACCGTGAAGTACTTCCAGAAGGGAATGTTCAACCCCACCGACACCAGCCCCTCGTGAAAGCCGCTGAACCGCTCGCTGGTCGCCGACAGGTCACTATTGTATTTCACCATATTGTCATTGTCCGATTTCCAATAGGAGACATATCCGCCAAGATCCAGGGTCATTTCCCTGGGCAGCTCAAAAGAATGGGAGACCCCGAGATTGATATACCACCCCTGGTTTTTGGAAATCTCCCGGTAAACCGTGATGGTCGGCGCCAGAATCGTGTCCAGCCCCATACTCAGGTAGAACTCTTTCCAGTCGTCAAGGCCGTCCAGGGCATAATAGACGAAGCCCGCCTCCAGCCCCACCATCCCGAAACTGTGCGCGTAGGAAAACGTCATATCGGTCTCGTTCCATTTGGAGTCATCCTTGTAGGGCTCCGCATAATAACTGGTATCCAGGTTCCCCCACAGGTTGAGACTGAACCCCTTGTAGCCGGCGGTGACCGAAGGCTGAATGACGAGGCTGTCTTTACTCAAGCCGTATCCCCGCCAGATGTATTGACTCATGAACGCGACATCGCCGGAGGCGGTCGGCACCTCCTCTTCCGCTTGGTCGGCATCGGCCACAGCGGTCCCTTCTCCGGGAGCGGCTGTTTCCTCGTAGGAAAAGACCGGTTTTACCCCCACCGGCAAGGTGGCCATAAATAACATCATAACCGTAAAAACCATCCATTTTTTCATCTTCTTTCCTCCCTTAAGTTTTATTTTATGGCCCACCCTAAAGATGGGCCTGTGTAGATAGCGTTTTTGTGCATATGTCTATTTTTGCACGTAAGTGGATACCTCAAAGTCGGGGTATGCGTTGCCATAGTGTTCCGAGTAGTCGAGTCCTTCCCTTTCCTCATCCGGCGTCACCCTCAGGCCGACCGTCTTGTCGATGAGCTTGAACAGGATGAATGCCGTTAAGAACGTCCACACAAAGCAGGCAACGATGCCCAGAATCTGCACGCCGATGATTTTGCCTGATGTGCCGCCGATGTTGAAAAGCCCGGCCGCCAGGGTGCCCCATGCCCCGTTTACGCCGTGAACGGAAATGGCGCCCACAGGATCATCCACCTTGATTTTGTCGAAGAAAAAGACCGAAAGGACCACGAGAATCCCGGCGATGGCGCCGATAACCACCGCGCTGAACGGCGCTACGTTGGCGCAGGGCGCGGTGATGGCCACGAGACCGGCCAATGCACCGTTCAGGCTCATGCCCACGTCGGGTTTCCCGATTTTGATCCAGCTGGTAAACATGGCCAGAACCGCACCGGCCGCTGCCGCCAGGTTGGTGTTCACAAATATCATGGCGATGTCTTTGGTCGCCGCCGTTGTGGAGCCGGGGTTGAATCCGAACCATCCCAGCCAGAGGATGAAAACACCCAGTGCCGCAAGAGGTAAATTGTGACCCGGGATGGGCCGGACCTTTCCGTCTTTGTCGTACTTTCCGATGCGCGGGCCCAATACGATGGTCCCTGCCAAGGCGGCCCATCCCCCCACGGAATGGACCACGGTGGAACCGGCGAAATCGATAAACCCCAGCTTTTCCAGCCATCCACCGCCGTTAAAAAGCCCTCCCCAGGCCCAGCTACCGAATATGGGGTAGATGAACGCACAGATGAAAACACTGTACAGAATGTATCCCGCAAAATTGGTTCTTTCGGCCATGGCCCCGGAAACGACCGTCGCCGCGGTGGCCGCAAACACCACCTGGAACATCCAGAAGGCCAGCACCCACGGATCCCCACCCATATGAAAATCGCTGAGAAAGAATCCGGACGTGCCGATCCACCCGGATTTTGAAACGCCGAACATGAGTCCGAAACCGATGGCCCAGAAGCTCAGTGTACCCATGGAAAAATCCATGAGGTTTTTCATCATGATGTTGATGGCGTTTTTGGCCCGGGTGAACCCGGCTTCCACCATGGCAAAACCGGCTTGCATGAAAAACACCAGTGCGGCCGCCACCAGGGTCCACACGTAATCGGCATTTGTCTGGACCAGCTCGATGGCCGCCTTGTTGGTCATCACCGTGGGGGCATCCTCACCGGCCAGGACCGGTGGAATCAGTACACCCATGAATATCAATATCAGAGCAATTGTCTTCATTGTCGTTTCCTCCTTCTTTTAAGCCTGTATCCATGCGTTACATTCCGTTCGTGCGCTTAGATCGCGCTTTTTCCCGTTTCGCCGGTGCGAATGCGAACCACCTCTTCAAGCGGCATAACAAATATCTTGCCGTCTCCGATGGTGCCGGTACGACTCTTTTCCTGAATCAGGGCAATGGCTTCGCTCACCATAGTCGCTTCCATCACCACCTCCAGTTTGACCTTGGGAACAAAGTCCACCTGGTATTCGGCCCCCCGGTAGACCTCTTTGTGCCCCCGCTGTCGGCCGAACCCTTTGACCTCACTGACGGTAATGCCTTTGATGCCCATGGCCGTCAGGCCGTCTTTCACCTCGTCCAGTTTGAAGGGTTTGATAATCGCCTCTATTTTCTTCATCTGAATTCCTCTCTTTCGCTCCTGGATTTTTTCCTACCCGAGCAGAACCATTTTGTCCCAAGCATAGAGCAAGGGGTGTGCCACATGCCAAATCGAGGCGCTGAGTACGTCCATAAGGTTCTGAAATTAATATGGATATGGGAATAATTTCCTTTAATGGGGAGATTCTGAAAAGCGCCAATATTGTACTAACAACGATTAATAGATACAAATATGTATGATAAATTGCATGACTATTTATGTGTGTATTTTGTTCTGATAAAGCTGAACCTCCTGAGAAGCGAGGGGCCATGCGAAATCGCCGCAATGATAAAAAATCAAGGGAGGTCTCTGTAGGTGCAAGCAATGAATTGAACCGAGGGTGTTCGCTTAGAAATGAGTCTGTCTGAGGGATTAGGGCTTGATAGCAGGTTCGTAAAGTTACGCCCATGCCGGTATGGGAAGTGGGTTTGAAAAAAGAGGACCGTTTCAGGCCTACTGATGACGAGCATGAAGGGGAGCGCCCTTTTTACTTGTTGTGGTGTTCACTCTCTCCTATAATCAATGATAAGACACAAGGCATTATATCCTCACCCAAAAAAGGAGTGACGATGTCCAATTTACTTAGAAAAAACCCGGATATTAAATGGAAAGAGGTTGACGGAGAGATCGTGCTCTTAAATCCGAAAACAGGGGGCTGCTTTGGACTTCAGGCCGTGGGCGCCTCTTTTTGGGGAATGGTTGATGGAAACCGCAGTCTGGAAGATATTTTGCTGGCCCTACTCGACGAGTACGATGTCGAAGAAACCACGCTGACTCGGGATATTCATGCGCTCCTGGCTGAAATGAGAGAAAGAGGATTGATCTTCATGGATTAAACCGTTCAGAGGAATGGTGGAGAGGTCTGCCCCCGTTGATATCGGACACTGCCCGCAATGTCGCCATGGTGCTCTATGCGATGCCGAGGCTATTCTACTACGAACACCTCATTCGAAAGTACGCCATCGATGATATTGTCAAAAAAATAGCAAAAAAAGTCTTCATCAAAACCGCTCGTACCCAACAGAAAACGCCTGCGGCCCGACCCCTCTCACCCTCTGGAAGGCCTGCCATTTCATACAGCATCGATTGTTGAGAAAAGAAAAACCCTGCCTCCCCAGATCTCTGGTGCTTTTTGACTGGTGTATCCGTAAGAGGCAAAAGGCCGCTCTGGTTATCGGGTTAAAGAAAACAGAGGGCCAACTCGCAGGCCACAGCTGGCTCGTCATTGACGGTAAACCGCTTCAAGAGAATCAGGCGTTTTTGGACACTTTTCACGTTGTATTTTCCGCGGATAGCGAAACCCTGCACACCGTGAGCGCTCCCTAAAAGAAATTTTCATGAGAATTCTTTTCATAACGCCCCTTTTAACGCGGTTTGGTGCACGCTGGATGCCCATTGGCATTTGTTCCATGGCCGCGGTCCTGGACGCTCAGGGGCATGAAACCATGCTCTTTGACCGAGCCGCTGTATACGATCTTTTGGGAAAGGACCGATTAAGGACCCGAGACGCCATGAAACGGGCCATCCTCCGTTTTTCTCCGGATATGATCGCCATGAGCACGGTATCCCCCGCCATTTTTGACACGGTGGACTGCGTTCAATTTATTCGAACCTTCTACAATAAAACCGTCATTGCCGGCGGCCACCATGTGACTGCCCTGCCGGAAATGACTTTAAGACGAATTCCCGGAGTCGACTTGGCCGTTTCCGGTGAGGGGGAATTGGTTCTTGCTTCACTGGCGAAGGGGGATGACCCGTTTTCAATACCGGGAATATCCGGTCGCAAAAGGGATGGCATTGTTTCATTGCCACCTCAAAAAATAGCGGTCCTGGACGCCCTTCCATTTCCAAAAATGGATATCCTGAACCTGACTTATTATCTGGAAAAAAATCCAGTGACCATCCGAGGGTTCAACCTTTCCGTTGCCACGGTCCTGACCTCCAGGGGGTGCCCGCATCGATGTGCGTTTTGCACGGAGTCGCTGACCTATGGTCCTGGGGTCCGTTTCCACAGCCCCGAATATGTTTTGGCGTGCCTCAGAGAGATCACAGGACGGTATGCGGTAAACGGGCTCTATTTTCTCGATAATGATTTTTTGGCGAACCGGGACCGTGCAGAAGCCATTTGCGCTTTGATGATGGATAATGGATTTCAGAAACGGCTGAAATGGGCCATCCAGACCCGTGCGGACCGTATTGATGGGCCGATCCTTTCCGTACTCAAAAAGGCGGGCTGTGTCAAAATCGAGTTGGGAATCGAAAGCGGACACCAGCATCATCTCGACCAGGTGAACAAAAATGAAGACTCAGCCGCCGGTGAGCGGTCACTTCGGCTGTGTCGGAAAAACGGCGTTCGGAGCCACGCCTACATGCTCATGGGCCTTGAGAATGAAACCATTGAGGGTCTTAATCGCCAACTCGCGTGGTTGAAGCAGTTGAAACCGGACACCAGCACCTGGAGTCTGCTTCATATGTATCCGGGAACACTGTTATACCGACGGAAAGGGGACCGTTTTTTTGAAACCCAATCCTGGTCTGAAACAGCCGTCAATGCCTATTACAGCCGATCGCACCTTTCAGGCATCCCCGATGAGGAGCGGCGGCGGTGGGTGGAAACTCGTCTGAATCCCTGGCTTCGGCAGATCAGTGTCCTCTCACACCTGCGAAACAACCCGGTCTCTTTCTGGTTTGAAGCCCTGGCTCGCGATCCCCTGCTAAAATTGAGAGGGGTTTTAAACCATATCCGCACACGCCTTTACCGCTGATGGGTTTGGGAAAGGGAAGAAGACGCTCGTGGTCTTCAGGGAAAATGTAAAAAGCAATCTGTTCACCCGGGTCATGATTTTTGGCATGGCTTTTGTGAGCAGTATCCTGACGGCCAGGGCCTTGGGCCCTGAACAGAAAGGCGTGCTCTCTTTTGCCTGGACCGGATTCACGCTCATTGTCTCCTTCGGGCACCTGGGACTCAACAATGTCATCATCTATTTTCACACCCGCAGGCATCAACCCTACCCCGACATGATTCAGACCAATGGATCGATCCTGTTCGTCATGGCATTGGGTTACGGTGGCGCGTTGTATGGGTTGAAAACCGCGGGAGTGATTCCTTCGGTGTATACGTGGGGGTTCCTTTTGTTGGGCGCAATCTTCGTGGGGATGCACTTCCAGATGGTCCTTTTCCGGGCCTTTTATATCGCAGGGCAGGATCTGGTTCGAATGAATCGTTACGTACTCGCCGCGGAAGTCCTCGGTCTTCTTCTGATCGCCGGCCTTTTCGTCACGGAAGACCTGACACCCTCCACATGGGTTGCAGCCATGTGCCTGGTCATCCTCACACAGCTCATACTGTTCGTATTGAACAACCCACCTGCCGGGATCAAGTTGAAGTTCTCTGTGGACCTAAGGCTTCTCAAAGAGGAGTTGGGATATGGGGTCCACGCGTTGCTGACCGGTCTTTTCTTGTTTCTCATCTTCAGATCCGATCAGTTCTTTATCTACTATTTCCTGGGAGATGGACCCTTAGGCGTTTATTCGGTGGCCGTGGCCATTGCCGGGTGCTTTCTGTTTGTGCCCCAAAGCATTGCCACCGCCTTGGCCGGAAAGCTCTATGCCCATGATGACGGGGATTTGGAGAAATATCGCTTCTTTTTCAGAACGCTTAAGGTCTCGTCGGGGATTTGCCTTTTAATGGCCCTGGTGGGGGTTGGTGTCAGTCACTGGATGATTGCGCTGTACGGGACCGCATTTTCCCCGGGCCTTCAGGCGTTGAGAATCTTGATTATCAGCACGATATTCCTATCCTTCAGCCAGCTGGGAAACGTGTTGTTTTTCACCGAGGGTAAAATCAGGCTCTGTATGATCCTCTCGGGCATTGCCTGCTTCAGTAACCTGGCTTTGAACGTGTTGTTGATACCGTCATGGGGAATTGAAGGGGCGGCAATCGCCTCGCTGATTTCCTATGCAATTCTTGGTGGGACCAGTTGGACGTTCATGCTCAAATGCAGCCAGCTTACCCTTAAAAAGGCAATCTTGGCTGATTCCGGTTTGTGGGCCGAATTGAATGCGTTCCTAAGGATGTTGAGATAGGGGTGGGCCCGTTTCCATGTTTACTGCCAGGACCGGATTTTTAGCTGTTTTGACGCCGTGGGCAGGGGAGCTAATCTCCGGACGGGCGTGACCCCCCAGTTATCGCATTCAGGTTTTCGTATTCAATGAGTTCCGGTGTCTGATATTCTTCTTTCTCAGCAGCCGATTTTTCCACGGTCCTTCTCCTCATCAACTGATTTAAAACCTAAAAACAAGTACTTACCTAAGATTTCAACTCGAGAAAGGTTATCACACAGGACCGGATATCCTCTCCTCCATTCCCGCTGTAATGTCATTTAGATTTTCGTATTCAATGAGTTCGGGTGTCTGGTATTGTTT
>JARRPY010000060.1:10673-16122 GCA_037382425.1 Deltaproteobacteria bacterium | reverse complement strand
GAAATGACGCCGAGGGCGGGGGGCAGATCCAGGTCGGAACCAACCCTCTTTTTCAAACCCTGAAGGGCTTCCACGAAATTGCCCGTTTTCAGATTCTCTTCGTTCTCACCATAATAAACGGCAATTCTGTGTAGCGATTCTTCCAGGTTCACCGGCCATACCACGGCACCTTTTAAAAATTCTCTTTTTGAAGAAATCACGATGCCGGTGGCCGTTTCCGGCCTGGCTTCCAGAACAAAGAGATAGCCCAAGACCAGATCAGGGGCTTGTTTCGCTTCAGGACGACCCAATATTTTAAGTAAATTTCCCCGATGAATGCCGCTGTTCACCCCATGGGACAGGTAAACCACCGAATACTGGCCCAAGTATTCACTGAGATCCTTACCGGCCACAAGCACCAACTGGCCCCTTTGGATCGACTCGAATCGTTTCCATTCCGGGTCAATGGGGAGAACACACGGGGAAATCGGCCGTGACGGCAGGACGGGAAACCCCACTTCAATGTGCCGGTAACTCTCTACGATCTCCCCCTTATAGAGTCCGGGCTTCACCTCGCCCTTCAACACAATTTTTCCCAAGAACGAAATCACGAACCCCGCATCGCGCCCTGAAATGGGGTGCTCCACTGAATCGGAACTTCTATATACCGTAAAAAGGTCACCCGGCTTCACCTCATGACCCTTCTCAAAAGTCACGTAAACCGTATCCCCCTGGGACAGGAAAATTCGCTCTGTCTCATCCGATAAAATTCGACCCCAGGGTTCCACGCGGTCGGGAGAAAGGAACCCCATGGCATTCACGTTCGTGAATTCGGATATATTTACCCCTATCTGATCGGAAGCGTTCATGGCGGGAGTGGTGTCGGTACCTGCCCGCGTTGAAGCGGGATCATTCCAGGAAAGTAAACATATCCCAAAGGCCATCATGAGCACCACTAGAATCTGTCCCAACTGGCCGGTTTTAAATTGCGAATGGTGGTTCCGGGTATTCACGCACACTCCCAAAACGCCTGAGTGTTTTTCGATTTGTTGCCTTCCTGCGAGGGAAATGCTTATCCGTAGATTATGTTCTCTTAAATCCCCTTGTCAAGACGGATTTATGAATGCCTTGAATTCATGCATATCGCTTCTGTATGATGCTCGGCAGCAACATCCTCAGGCCGTTGTACCACATTGATTTTTCAACATACTGAGACCTTTGAAAAATGCTCATTTTTCGTTTAGCTCAAGGAGGACAAGAATTTCAACCACAGGAATATCCTAAATATTTCGAGGATTGAAATTTGAGTCCGACACCGAGATTAGCCAAAAAAGGGCGTTTTTCAAAGGTCTCATACCGCATCCGGCAGGAATAATGGGACCCGTGAGCATAAAATCAGGCTTGATTCTCCTCTTATGCATGGTCATGGTCGGGCTGTTGATCTTCAAAGAAGAGCGGATCCCCAGACCCGCGGAACCGGTCAAAGAAGGCTGCCTTTTCTGTCATCAGTCCGTCACTGATTCGGATCCTTCGCATCCATTCTCCGCCTTTGGATGCGCCACATGCCATATGGGAAACGCCCATGCCCTGGACAAGGAGCGGGCGCATGTGCGGATGGTCTTAAATCCGGGCGACCTACGGGTGGCGGGAAAGACCTGCGGTAAGCCTCAGTGCCACCCGGAGATCGTCCCCCGTGTCAAAAAAAGCGTCATGGCCACGAACCGGGGCATCATCGGCACTTTGACACGCCAATGGCGCAACAAAGCGACCTCGAAGGACGGATCTGTTTCCGGGGAGTCTGACATGCGGGGCATCGGTGTGCGGGCCCTGTATACGAAAGCCGCTTCCGGCAATCTGGCCATGGACCAATATCGAAAAATGTGCGGGGGATGCCATTTGTGGAAAGAGAGAGGCGATCGAGCGGGTGAGATCGGCAGGCGGGGGGGCGGATGTAGCGACTGCCACGTCCTGGATCACGACCGGAACATGAAAAAAGGAAGAGGTCCCTCTTTTCACCCGAAGATCACCACCAGGATTCCATCTGAAAATTGCGTGAAATGCCACAACCGCTCCGCCCGGATCGGGCTGTCCTATTTCGGGAAATTTGAATCCGCCGGGTACGGCACCCCGTACCGGGGCAGCCACCTGAGCAATCGGCGGCTCTCGGGGAACCGTTTTTATATGAATCTCCAGGCAGACATCCATTACCAAAAGGCCCGGATGGACTGCATCGACTGCCATACCGCTACCGGTATCATGGGGGACGGCAAAACCCACGAACGAATGGAAACCCAGACGGACATCACCTGCATATCCTGTCACAAGCCGACATTCAATAAGGCCAAAGGAGGCGAATCCCTGACCCAACGCCTGATCTCTCTCAACAGATACGTCCCGGGCATTCAGGGAAAAGACATTGCGTTGAGTAAAAAGGGGACCCCTTTATACAACGTACAGCGTGAGGTCGGGAGAGCAACGCTCTATCGGAAAAGGGACGGAAAACCCTTTGACATGAAACTCGGCGCCTTCGATACCCCCCACCATACGCTGAAAGGACACGACCGTCTCTCTTGTCAGGCCTGCCACAGCGCCTGGATACCCCAGTGTTACGGCTGTCACCTGACCTATCGGAAGTCCAAGGATCAGCGGGACTGGATCAGCAACACCCTCACCCCCGGCAGATGGAAGGAGTCACGATCCTATGTCCGATTTTCCACACCCACGCTGGGGGTTAGGGGTCGTTCGGGCATATTTCCACTTTCCCCGTGTCAGGTTTTTGTCTCCTATTTTGATGCCGCAAATTCATTTCAAAAAGAGCGGTCATTCAAAACCGTCAATCTGTCCGCCTTCGATCCCCATACCACATCCACGGCCTCACGGCCCTGTTTGGAATGCCACGGCGATCCAAAGGCCCTGGGCTTGGGCGAAGGCCGGCTCTTTGAGCAAAAGGGCGAGGTCACGTTCAGAGCCACGTACGATGCCCCGTCCAGCGGGATCGGCCTGCCATTTGCCTTGGATGCCTTTGTGAACATCGTGGGCCAACCCCTTCAACGAGGGGCATGGGGAATGGTGCGCCCCTTTAACCGAGAAGAGATGGAAAAAATCCTCTATGTGGGTCAGTGCGCCGGCTGTCACGCCCTTTACAAAGATCCGATCTACACAGATTTCCCTCAATCAAAACAGCGGTTCGAAACGGAAGCGGGAATCCCATGCCTCAGATGATCGTCGTTTTCCGCCGCCTTCTTTTCAAGTCGAAGCAAACAGCCGGGTGGCTGTTGGTGCTGCTCCTCATGATTCTCGGGACGGCCGCCGGCAGCAGTGGGAAGACCGAAGAGACCAATTACACCGATTGCCTTGCCTGTCATCAGGGAATCGCGCCCATCGGTCCCGGCCATACCCAGAGCTGTGCCGCCTGTCATCTTGTGCCGGCATTGCGTCGGGCAGAGGTGTTGAAAACACATGATGATGTTGTGCGGAATCCTTCGGATCCCGCGCATGTGGAACAGTTCTGTCTGCCATGTCACAAGACCGAGATTCAGCACGTTCAGGCCGGCCTTCATTTCACCATGGCCGGAATCATCAATCAAACCCGATACCTTTGGGGGGCACAACCCGTTGCATCCCCCGCGATCCACGGGCTCGGCGGATCGCTCAAGCCCCTTCCCGTACCCGATCCGGCGTTATATCCCGACACCCCGGCCCGCCTCGTGGACGATTTTCTGAGGCGTCGGTGCCTCAGATGCCATCTACATGCCAAAGGTGCTCAAGGACAGGGATTCTACAGGGCCTCGGGTTGTGCGGCATGCCACATGCCGTACAACGACGGGGGCACGTATCAGGGCCGGGATACGGCCATCGACCCATCGGCCAGAGGCTATCCCGCTCGGCATACGTTCACCACAAAGATCCCTGATTCCCAGTGCCGACACTGTCACAGCCCGAACCGGGTCGGCGCGGATTATGCGGGCTTGTTCCAGCACGACTACAGCGATACCTACCGCTCTCCCAGGATCAACGGCCGCCTGAAACCGAGACGCTACGGCCTCTACAATCACTCGCTAAGCAAGGACATTCACGCGGAGCGCGGTCTATGGTGTATCGACTGTCATGAAAAGGAAGATGTCATGGGGGACGGGCATGTCTACGATTATGAGTCGGCGGTACCGAAGCGGACATGCGGCGATTGCCATGGGGGATTCGGCAATGCCTCGATACAAGACGCCGGTGGAGTCCACGAATCATCCGGACAGCGGGTGCTCATCTCCAAAGGGAACGGAAAAACACATCCCATCCCCGAATTCGACCCCAATGCGCCGGGGCATCAGATCCCGGCCCACGAAAGGGTCAGGTGCAGCGCCTGTCATGCCCAATGGTCTTATCAGGACTATGGGTTGAGCGTCATAAGGGAGGATGTGATCGCCGACTACAAATGGGTTCATCTTACGGCACAGGGCGACCCCTATCTCGAAAAACGCCTCAACGCATATACCTTTGACCGCAAAACAGTCTATCCGGTTTCAAAGGATCGGATGTCGGGTCAACTCGGCCCAGGCATCTGGTCCATGGGCTGGCGCTTCAGGCGATGGGAATTCATGCCTCTGGGCGTCGACCAATGGGGCAAATACGCCATCATCCGTCCCTTGTATCAATACCGGGTCTCCTATGTCGATCGTCTCGGCAATGTGGTCCTGGACAACGTGACCCCTTCCCGAGGTGACGGCTCCGGACGCGGATGGGCCTTCATGCCTTACGTTCCCCACACAACGGCCCCTGTGGGCCGGGCCTGCATCGGCTGCCATCAAAATCGGGTGGCCGTGGGGGATGGCATTCAGGACGGGAAGACCTTGGATACCCTTCTCACCATACCGTCGCCACCCGCCATCCCATCCATGCGGTTATTGTCCGCGTCAGAGAAAGAACATCTCCTGAACCCATCTTCAAAGTGGCACAGGAAACGATTCCGTGCCCGACGCCCTTTATTGAATCTCCTGGCGCCTGAAACCCAATCGCCTGAGACCTCCTCCCCCTGATCGGGTAAAACAGGTTGGGTTTAATGCTTTTTATGCTTGAATTATTGATCTATTTGGGCTAAATTGGCGCCGTTTGATTCTGGATGCGAAAGCCCCGAGGCCCTAAACCGGTGACAGGATGCTTCTGCAATGGAACAGGTCTTACTCCTCAACATCACCTATGAACCGCTCCGGATCATCAACTGGAAAAAGGCCATCACGCTCCTCATGTTGGGGAAGGTGGAAGTGCTGGAGGAATACGGCACCGAAGTCCACTCGGTCAGTTTCACCCTGAAACTCCCCTCCGTGGTTCGGCTGTTGATGATGGCCAAAAGGCCCAGGACGTCCGTCAAATTCTCCAGACAGAATATCTATGCCAGGGATAAATACTGTTGCCAGTACTGTGGGCGGAAATTCCCCGTAGAGGACCTGAGCTATGATCACGTGATTCCCAAATCGCG
>JARRPY010000060.1:0-10646 GCA_037382425.1 Deltaproteobacteria bacterium | reverse complement strand
ACACAACCCAAATGGCTCCCTTCTTTGCGGGTCACCATCGGCTTCAGAGAAATCCCCACCACCTGGCGGGACTACCTTTACTGGAATGTGGAGTTGCTGGAGTAGCGCTGTCGAATCTCAAAGGATCGCGTCGGAACCCCCTAATTCCTCAATCAGACCCTCAATGCGCAATTTTATCTCCTCGGGGATATCAGGGGTCCGCTTCAGATTCATGGCCCGCATCACATCGTATTTCCCATCTTCGAAAATCACCGGGATCTGGATAATGTAGTCGGGATGGTGACAGCATCCCGGCGCAAAGTAGTGCCCCGGCCGCCGCCCTTCCTTGAGGCGGTCCCGGGCTTCGGCCAGCACCGCCTCGGAGATCACCATTCCGGCCTGTCCGGTAAATGTGGTGACCGTGTCGCCTGGGTTGAATGCCCGCTTTTTCTCCACAACCGATGCCTCCTTTCCAATTTTCCAACCGTTTCACCTTCGTATGCATATCCTATCTGTCCGACATCCTTGTCGTCGCGTTTATCCCATTAGGATCTGAAATTCTTGTTCTCACGGATCCGTTCCGTGACCCGCCCCATCAGGTCTTTAAGGGGCAGAAGCTCAAGATCTCCAACCCGGCCCAGCAAATGGTTGAGGGATGTCACGGCCCCCGGGATATAGGCGGCAAACCGGGGCTTTTGAACGGTCTCGGTGAGATAGGAAAAGGCCCCGAGGATCTGCAGGTTTCGCTGGATGGCCAGATAGGGATAATAAACGTCCAGGGATTCGGCCCATCTTGGATTTACGTCGTGGATGAGGCCGAGATAGGCCGCATACAACGGGTCCTTGTGCCGTGAGGGAAGGTCTGTGTAGGGATCGATGAGAAGAGAGGCCAGGTCATAGGCCAAGGGTCCCATTCGGCCTCCCTGCCAGTCTACAAATCCGATCTTTTTGCCTGAAACCAGGATATTTCTGGACTGAAAGTCCCGATGGAGAAAAAATCGGCAGTCCGCTTTGGATCCCTTCTCGGCAAGATGGGCAAATGCCGGTTCGAGTGTCGACCCCAACCCTTTTATTCCCATGTAGCCCCTGAGGAAGGCGTTTCTGAAGTAGTCCGACTCGTACCGGCGCATGACGACGGTGTTGTAAACTGCTGTTTGACCGCACCAGGACGGATCAAACTCCTCGGCCCCTCGGAGTTGAAGATGCACCAGCCCTTCGAGCACATCCCGGTAGATGGGGAGGGGGTCGGTCTTCTCATCGAGCGCCACTTCTTGAAGGGTACGGTTTCCCAGGTCCTCCATGATAAACCAGCCGCCCTCAAGACTGTGCGCATATATCTGGGGTACGGGAATACCCTTCTCTTTAAGGTGTCTACCGATCTTCAGATAGGCCCGGTTTTCCCGTTCAACCGTAGGGTCTGCGGGCGGATTGATCATCACCACCAAAGAGGGATCACCGCTCGGCCGATGGAGCCGCCAGAACGTCCGGGTGGACCCGTCGGCAGGGATCGGCTCGATCCTCAACTTCTCGGCTCTATTTGACGCCTTGTCCATAAAACGGCCGAGGGCTTGTCTCAGCTCAGGGTCCAGCAGTTCCAA
This sequence comes from Deltaproteobacteria bacterium, assembly GCA_037382425.1. Taxonomy (GTDB): domain Bacteria; phylum Desulfobacterota; class DSM-4660; order Desulfatiglandales; family Desulfatiglandaceae; genus JAIPDZ01. The sequence goes on along the minus strand of JARRPY010000060.1, from coordinate 9,069 downwards.
TGAAACGGGCTTAGAGGGCACGGCCGATCACATCCTCCGTAATCTCACTTTGGGAAGTGATAATGCTGTCCATCACCCGGATACCCGGGCCTATTCGGGCTCCTCGCCACAGCACGGATCGGACGATCTGTGCCCGATCCCCGAGCACGCTTTTTTGTCCGATGACCGCCCAATCCTTGAGTTCGGCGGAAGAAGCGATTCGACACCCCGGACCCAAGAGGAATCGCTCACGGCCGGCAGCCTCCTGATTGGCCAGGAGATAGTGGTTGAAGCTCCCGATATCCCGCCAGTAATGACCCGTCGATAGATACCCCTTGATCCGCCCTCCTTCTTTGATCAGACTGCGGTAGCACGCCAGTATGTCGAAGAAAACGCCTCCAGGGATGCGATCCAAAACCGCCGGATCGATGATGTGTATCCCGGTGAAGGCCATTTTTCCGGGTCCCGGCTCCGCGCTGATCTCCCGGATATTCATCTCTGCATCCACTCGCACCTGGTTGAACGGCGCACGATCGTGCAGGATGAGGGTGACCAGATTGCCCCGGGCCACGTGCGTCTCGTAGGCCCGTGTGATATCGATGTCCGTGAGAATGTCGCCGTTAATGACCACAAAAGGGTCTTTATCCCAAAAATCCAGTGTGTTCCTAATACCGCCCCCCGTGCCCAGGATTTTAGGCTCCACCCGGAGCTCTATGGTCACCCCGAAGGGGCGGTCGCCGTCCAGATGACGCTTCAGCTTTGTCGCGTGATGGTGGGCATTGACGACGATCTCCCGGATGCCGTGGGCTTTGAGATAGTGAATGGTCTTGTCGATCACCGGCCGGTTCCCCACCGGCACCAGGGGCTTGGGCAGGTGTGATGTCAGTGGCTCAAGTCTCGTGCCGAATCCTGCGGCCAGGATCATCCCTTTCATATCATATGACTTCCTATTGTCCTTGCCACGAAGACACAAAGGCACGGAGAAGATCCAAATTAACAGATGGAATTGCTTTGAGTCTTTGTGTCTCGGTGGCTTGGGTATTCTTGTCTTTATGGAAATAATGCTTTTCTGATTATACACCATATGAGATGATGTCAACGGGTTATTGATCTTTCAACAGGAGGACCTCGGGATGAGCCATTCCAATCTCGATCTATCCGAACTGAACACCGCCGTGGGCCGGGTGTTTATGGCCGGGATGCCGGGGCCGACAATGGATCCCTTGACCGAGAAACTGATCCGTGACCATGGGCTGGGCGGCATCATCCTCTTTTCCCGGAACATCGAGGACCCGGTTCAGATCGCTACCCTGTGCCGGGATCTACAGGCGTTGGCCTTGAGCTCCCGTGGAATCCCCCTTTTTATGGCCGTGGATCAGGAAGGCGGACGGGTGGCGCGACTCAGAGAACCCTTTACCCGATTTCCGGGAAATCAAGCCATCGGGGAGGCGGAAGACCCCTTGAAGGCCGCTGAGGAATTCGCCGACGTGACCGCAAGAGAAATGGCCCTGGTGGGCCTCAATATGAACATGGCGCCGGTGGTGGACGTGCCCATGGGGGAACCGGAAGACCATTTAAAAAGCCGCACATTCGGGGACGATCCCCGACAGGTGTCGCGTTTGGGGCAGCAGGTGGTCCGCACCCTCCAGAAAAACGGGATCATGGCCGTGGCCAAGCACTTTCCGGGCCTCGGAAAGGCCCCCTTGGATCCCCACCACCAACTGCCCTTCATCGACGTCGATGAGGCGGAGATGGAAACGGTCAACCTCCCGCCGTTTAAGGGGGCCATCGAAGCAGGCGTATCGGCCGTCATGTCCTCCCACGCCATTTACCCTGCCGTGGATCCCGATACGCCGGCCACCCTATCTCAATCGGTCATCGAAGGGATCTTGAGAAAGAAACTGGGGTTTGACGGTCTCGTGATCACGGACGATCTGGAAATGGGCGCCATCAAGAAGAAATGGGGGGTTGTGGATGGCGCGGTTCGTGCGTTCGAAGCCGGGTGTGATATCCTCCTCATCTGTGAGGATCAGCAGATGGTGCTGGAGAGCATGGCGGCGCTGAAGTCGCGACTCCTCAAGGGAGAGATCCCCACAACGAGACTTCATGCGGCCATAAAGCGAATCAACACGGCCAAGGCCCGGTTCCTCAGGGACCGGCCGGACATTCAACCCGAACAGGTCACAGCGTATTTTCAAAACAAGGTTTGAAAGAACCTCGCGAAAGGCCCCGTGTATCTGAATGAGACCACCTGAAAGCCTCCTTTCGCACCCCAACCTGGTGCATCTCCCAGGTTGGGGGTTTTTATTGACAACGGTGACAAGTGAAATCACAAAAAAAGGCCTGTAAGCCGTTGCTTTAGCTTACAGACCTTGTATTTTCCAAGTGGAGGCGGCAACCGGATTCGAACCGGTGAATAACGGTTTTGCAGACCGCTGCCTTAGCCACTTGGCTATGCCGCCCATGGAGCGGGAAACGGGACTTGAACCCGCGACAATCACGTTGGCAACGTGAGGCTCTACCAGCTGAGCTATTCCCGCGTCAGACTCTTTATTTTATAACATCGGACGTCTTTGTCAACAAAAAATCCCCACCCAAATCCGGATAGCCGATAGTGTTCCGTCATGCCTGAGCAGTCGTAAAGATGCCGTGATTCCGGTCCCGGAATCCAGGATCTCCGAAATAGCCAAAAATGTTGGGTTGACTATTTTTCGTAAAATACCTTTGAGAAGCGGCGGAAATAGTTCCATCCGGACCAGAGCGTCAGGATCAGGGCCACCCACAGGAAAAGGGTGCCCACCATCTGAAAGTTGACGCCCCAGTACGTGTAGTGCAGACAGAGGGAAACCAGGGCGATCGATTGAAAAACGGTTTTGTATTTTCCGAGTCCGCTGGCCTGGATGACAATCCCTTCGCTGACCGCAATGCCCCTCAACCCGGTCATGGCCAGTTCCCGGGCGATGATGACAATCACGATCCACACGGCGATCCGATCCAGTGGGATGAGCATGATCATGGTGGCGGACACCAGCAGCTTATCCACCAGCGGATCCATGAGTTTACCCAACACGGTGACATCATCGTATCGCCTGGCAAAAAACCCGTCCAGGAAATCCGTAAGCGCGGCGATGACGAAAAATACCGCCGCCAAGAAACTCGACTGCCTTCCCTCAAAGCCGAGACATATGAGGATCACGGGGATACAGATCAGCCGGGCAAAGGTGAGCGCGTTGGGCAGGTTCAACACCCGCTTTTTATGGACCTTACTATCCATTGGTTCTCTAAATCGAAGACTTGGTACTAATTATTCTTTGAATTATACGCCCTGTAATACGCCATGACCCGTTTGACAAAAGCCTGGGTCTCCGGAAAAGGCGGGATGCCATTACAGGATTCCACTCTCTCCGGTCCGGCATTATAGGCGGCAAGAGCCAGGACCTTGTCATTCTTGAATCGCTTCAGAAGCATACTGAAATAGCGTGCCCCGCCGAGGATATTTTCTTCGGGGTCGAAGGGGTCTTCCACTTGCAGATCCTCGGCCGTCTCCGGCATCAGCTGCATCAACCCCTGAGCCCCCTTATGGGAAACCGCGGTGTGATCGAAATCGGATTCGGCCTTGATGATGGCCTTAATCAGCGTCGCCTCCAACCCGTACTTTGTGGACGCCAGATCGATAATGTCGGAAAAGTCCCTGATATACGTCTGAGCACTTCTCCTGGAACCCCGGATAAAGAGGTGATACCGGCTGTCGGTCTTCACATTGGTAAAATGGAGGACCCCGTTTTCGTCTTTATAGCAGAATATATCCGCTGAAACGGCACCACTCCACATCACCACAAGCGCGGCGAGCGGAACTATTCCTGCGTAGAAGCGCCGCTTGGTCACTTACTTATCCTCGATTTTTCCAATCCGCGAGAAACTTTTCGAGCCCGATATCGGTGAGGGGGTGTTTGACCAACTGCTTGATGACTTTAAAGGGTATGGTGGCGATGTCCGCCCCCATGAGCGCCGCATCCAGCACATGAACAGGATTCCGGATGCTGGCCACGATCACCTCGGTCTCAAATCCGTAGTTTTCGTAGATGGTCATGATCTGCTCCACCAGATCCATCCCCACATGGCTGATATCGTCCAGTCGTCCCACAAACGGACTGATATAGGCGGCCCCGGCCTTGGCTGCCAGTAGGGCCTGAGTCGGGGAAAAACACAGGGTGACATTGGCGCTGATCCCCTCTCCGGCCAACACCTTAACGGCCTTGAGCCCCTCCTCGATGAGCGGGATCTTTACGACGATATTTTCCGCTATCCGGGCGAGGTCCCTGGCTTCATTGATCATCCCTTCCGCATCCACGCTCACCACTTCCGCGCTGACAGGGCCGTCGACCATCCGGCAGATCTCTTTGATGAGCCCTTTAAACTCCCGGCCCTCTTTGGCGACCAGGCTCGGATTGGTGGTCACGCCGTCCACCATACCGAGGTCATTCGCCTGCCCGATTTCGTCTATGTTGGCCGTATCAATAAAAAATTTCATACATTCCCTCCGATCGATGGATAATTTCTTTAAAGGAGCCATCGGCCCCTCAGACTCCGACCTCGCAAAACACTAACGGTTCTCCTGATCTCGCTCAAAGCGCTCCTCACACGCCCGGCTGCAGAAAAAATATTCCCGTCCCCCGATGATTTTCCGCCGGGCATCCCGCCTCGGAATATAGGTGCCGCACACGGGGTCCTGGACCATCTCATCCACAGGGCCGCCATTAGCCCCGTCATCCTGCTGAGAACGGCTCATCCGTCCTGTGCCCAGATACCGCCGGACCACGCGGTAAAGGAGATAGACCAAGAATACGATGATCAAGAGGCGCAGCATCTATTCCTCTTCTATCCTGACCACTTCCTGCCCGTCATCGGGCACCCACGCGAGCAAATCCCTAATGGTCTTTCCCAAAACCGGGTGCACCAGATCGGGGGCCAGTTCGGCCAGGGGGATAAGGACAAACCGTCTGACGTGCATCAGCGGGTGGGGGACATTGAGGTCGCTCTCTCTCACCACCTCGTCTCCATAAAGGAGAATGTCCAGATCGATGACCCGTGGATCCCACTTGGCCCGCCGTTCCCGTCCCATGACCGATTCAATGTCCAGGAGGTGATGCAATAATTCACGGGGTCGGAGCGCGGTCTTGACACGGATCACCCCGTTTAAGTACCAGCGCTGCCCCTCCACACCCACCGGCTCTGTCCGATAAAAGGAAGAAGCGGCGTCCACCGCGCAGCCGGTGAGACCCTCCACCCGGGCGATGGCCTCCTTCAGGCGACCCCGCCTGTCTTCCAGGTTGGCCCCGAGACCGATGTAGGCCGAATGTCTCAATCCTACAGCTTCAATCCTTTTAATCGCTCCACCGCTTCGGCGAGTCGCTCCTTCTTCTGGGTCAGTGCAATCCTGAAATACCCCTCTCCGGGCGCTCCGAACCCGTTTCCGGGCGTGACCACCAGGCCCGCATCCTCCAGCAGCCGGGCGGTCAGTTCGGCCGATGTGTAGCCCTCGGGAACCCGAATCCAGAGATAGAATGTCGCCTTGGGCACGGCCACATCGAACCCGCAATCCGTCAATCCCTGAATCAGGAGATCTCTTCGTTCTGTATAAATCCGGATCAAATCGCTGACACACGTCTGATCGCCTTGAAGGGCCTCGATGCCGGCCAGCTGAACGGCCTCGAACACACCGGAGTCGATATTGCTTTTGACCGCCCCGAGGGCCTCTATTCCTTCGGCATTTCCCACGGCGAATCCGATCCGCCATCCGGTCATGTTGTAGGTCTTGGAAAGGGAATGGAATTCCAGCCCCACCGCCTTTGCGCCGTCGGCTTGGAGAAAACTGACGGGCCGGTACCCGTCAAAGGCCAGCTCGGTGTAAGCGGCATCGTGGCAGACGATTAACCGGTGTCTCCGGGCGAATTCGACCACCCGGTCAAAAAACTTAAGACCGGCCACGGCCGAGGTGGGGTTATTGGGATAATTGAGAAACATCACCCGGGCCCGGTCCGCCACCTCACCGGGAATCGCTTCCAGATCGGGCAGAAAACCGTTCTCACTTAGAAGGGGCATGAAAACGGATTCGCCGCCGGCAAAAAGGGTGCCGATGTGATACACCGGATATGCCGGTGTGGGCACCAGGGCCACGTCCCCGGGGTTGATAAAGGCCAGGGGAAAATGAGCGATCCCCTCCTTGCTCCCGATGAGGGAAACCACTTCCCGGGTGTCGTCCAAATCCACGTTGAACCGTTTTTGAACCCATTTGGCGGCCGCCGCCTTGAAGTCGTTCATCCCGGAATAGGACGGATAGCGGTGGCGGGCCGGGTCCGCCATGGCCCGCTGTCCCGCCTCGATAATATGGTTTGGCGTGGGAAGATCGGGATCCCCCACACCCAGATCAATAATATCCACGCCCCTGGCCTTGACCTCGGCCTTTTTCCGGTCAATCTCCTTAAAGAGATAGGGGGGCAATTGTTTTAGACGATCCGATCTCTCAAATATCCCCATAAATCCCTCTTTGATTCTTAATCCCGTGTTTGATTTTACCTGAGTCCCAATACATCCTGCATGTCATACAGACCCTTTGGCTGATCCACCACCCACAAGGCGGCCCGCACCGCCCCCCGGGCAAAATTGTCCCGGTTATGGGCCCGGTGCGTCAACTCCAGTCGTTCCCCGATACCACCGAACATCACCGTATGCTCCCCGGTGATGTCCCCGGCACGCCAGGTCTGGATGCCGATCTCCTCGTCCGTCCGCTTTCCGATCATGCCCTTCCGCTCATAGACCCCCACCTTCTCCAGATCCCTGCCCACAGCATCGGCCAGGATCTGGGCCAGTCGCATGGCCGTACCGCTGGGGGCATCCTTCTTGAGCCGGTGGTGCGCCTCCAGGATCTCCATGTCGTAATCGTTTCCCAGAATCCGCGCCATCTCGCCTGCAATCTTGAACATCACATTCACCCCGACGCTCATATTGGGGGCGAATACGCACCGGATTCCCTTGGCAAGGGATTCCAATTCCGTAAGCATGTCTCCCTTTATGGCGGTGGTGCCGATCACCATGGCGAGCCCTTTGGAAGCAATGAGACGGATATTGGCCAGGGTGGACTCGGGGGTGGTAAAATCGATGAGCACCTCTCCCATGTCCATGGCCGCTTCGAGGGACGGGGCGATAGAAACCCCCAGTTCCCCTACCCCGGCCACCGTCCCTGCATCCCTGTCGATCTCCGGATGATCCGGACGCTCAAAGGCACCGGTCAGGATGGTTTCTGGGTTCTGGTGGACCATCTGGACAATTCTTTTTCCCATCCGTCCGGCTGCACCGGCAACAATCACGTTGTGCATGACTGCCTCCCGTCTTTTTGGATTGACGATTGTCGATTTGCGATTGACATTGGCGAATCCTTATATCCGGATCCGGATCATCAGCAATCGACAATCGCTTTTATTTAAAGAATGGAGAACGCATCCAACTAAATGAGACCAAAATCCGTTAGGACCTTTTTCAGTTTTTCCAGATTGGCAGGTGCCAGCTTATACATGGGGAGCCGCATCTCTTCCCCGATTTTCCCCATGAGTGCCAGCGACGTCTTCACCGGTATCGGATTGGTCTCGAAAAACATGGCCTTACACAAAGGGAAGAGCCTCAAAAACGCGTCTCTCGCTTCCCCTGTCTTGCCTTCCTCCCACAATTGAACCAGTTCGGCATTCTCCTTGGGGACGATATTGGCGATGACCGACACCACGCCTTTGCCGCCCACCGCAAGAACCGGGAGCGTCACATTGTCATCTCCGGCCAGGAGCGTGATGTTCTCTCCGGCCAGCCTGACGATGTCCGTCATCTGGCTGATGCTCCCGGAGGCCTCTTTGATGGCCACCACCTCTTTGAGTTCAGCCAGACGGGCAACGGTCTCAGGCAGCATGTTGACACCGGTCCGTCCAGGCACGTTGTAGAGCACCTGGGGGAGGGGAACCGCTTTGGCGATGGCGCTGAAATGCTGAAAAAGTCCTTCCTGGGTCGGTTTGTTATAGTAGGGGACCACCTGCAGGGTGGCGTCCGCCCCGGCTGCTTTGGCGTGTTTCGTGAGTTCGATGGCCTCGGCAGTTGAGTTCCCGCCGGTCCCGGCAATCACCGGGACCCGTTTGTTAACGGCATGGATGGCGATATCAATCACCCGCTCATGTTCATCCATATTCGCCGATTCACCGGTCGTGCCGCAGGGCACGATGGCGCTCGTATTGTTCTCGATCTGGAACTCGATCAACTCCCTGTATTTTTCCTCATCCACTGCACCATCTTTAAATGGCGTCACTATGGCGACAATCGATCCTCTAAACATGACATCCTCCATATGTTTCGTAAAGTTTTTTCACTGAGATATCAAAAACCGTTGCAATGCCCCACGCCGGCCGATTCGATGCTTCACAGCAAAGCCTCCTCATGGAGCACGCCCTGGGATGCAATGGCGGTATTCCCTTCCAGCCAGACCGCATCGAGCCCATCCGGTCCCTTTTGCACGTGGATCTTCAGCACTTCACCGCCCCGGGTTTCGATGCTGACCGGAGCGGACACCATGTTCCGTTTCAATGCCGTCAGGGCGGCGGCAATGGCCCCGGTCCCACACGCGAGGGTCTCATCCTCCACCCCCCGTTCATAGGTTCGAACGGCCAGTCGATCGGGACCCCGTCGGGCCATAAAATCGGCGTTGGTTCCCTCCGGGGAGAATCGTTCATGGTATCTAAGGGTTCTCCCCTGGTCGACCACCGGATGATTCTCCAGGTCTTCCACGCCCACCACCACATGGGGAACGCCTGTGTTAACAAAATCGCAATGGGTCCAGCCGGACATAACCGCCAGGTCCAAATCCATACGCACGGGTCCCGGTTTCGGCATGAGAACCTTGACCATACGCCCCCTGACCTCTGCGGATACGGGTCCCGCGAGCGTCTCAAAGGTCATTTCAGACCCTGTGATTCGCTTTAAGAAGGCGAAACGGGAAACGCAACGCCCCCCGTTGCCGCACATCTCTACCTCCCCGCCGTCGGCGTTGAAAAAACG
>JARRPY010000059.1:0-9898 GCA_037382425.1 Deltaproteobacteria bacterium | reverse complement strand
GATATTGATATCAGTTTATCGAATTTCGGCCGTGGCGGGGCAGCTCCTGAGCAGATATGGGTTCCCTTACGAACACCTTTGAGGCGAATGTTAGCAGACAACGCCGCTCGGCTCAAGGATCTAAATACACAATACGTCACCATTTCACTTCGCAGGTTCAGTCGTTTGCCAGGTGCCCTTTTGCCCCGGGGTCCATGATGCCCTGAACCGAAGACAACCCGGCAGGGAGATCATTGATATCTCCCCAAGAAGGAGGAACAAACGAATGGCAATCATTACCATGAAGCAACTTCTGGAAGCGGGTGTGCATTTCGGCCACCAAACCCGGCGCTGGAACCCCAAGATGAAGCCCTATATCTTCGGGGCACGGAACGGTATCCACATCATTGATCTTCAAAAAACCGTGAGGCTGATAAAGACAGCCTACGACTTCGTTGTGAAAACGGTCGCCGACGGATATCCAGTGCTTTTCGTGGGCACGAAAAAACAGGCCCATGACTCTGTGATTGAAGAAACCGAGCGCTGTGGCATGTTCTTCGTCGTGAACCGCTGGCTTGGCGGTACGCTCACCAACTTTCAAACCATTAAGAAGAGCATCGGTCGACTCAAGGAACTGGAGCGAATGAAAGAAGACGGCTCTATCCAACGATACACCAAAAAGGAAGCGCTCGAAATGGATAGGGAGTTGATTAAATTGGAAAAAAATCTCGGGGGCATCAAAAATATGGATGAACTCCCCGGCGCGGTATTTGTCATCGACCCCAAACGGGAAAAGATCGCCGTACGAGAGGCCAGAAGACTTCAAATTCCCGTCATTGCCATAGCGGATTCAAATTGTGATCCCGATGAAATCGATTTCATCATTCCTGGAAACGATGATGCCATACGGGCCATACGGCTGATTACTTCAAAGATGGCGGATGCCTGTATTGAAGGCCATGCCTTGGCAGAACAGCGACTACGGGAGGAAGACCAGCAGCGGAAGGAGCAAGAGGCTGCGGCGGCGGAAGAGGAGCTTGAACCGAATGAAAAGGAAGAAGGGGGTCCAGAAGTGATCATTATTCCCAGAAGCGGAGAATCCGGAACAGCGTCCGAAACTCCGGAGAGTACAACAGAATCGTCAGTGGAAGAGGAGAACTAAATTGACCATATCGACATCACAGATAAAGGAACTCAGGGAAAAGACCGGCGTGGGTATTATGGACTGCAAGGAGGCCCTTAAAGCAACAGATGGCAATCTCGAACAAGCAGTCGACTATTTACGGAAGAAAGGCATCGCAACAGCGAAAAAGCGAGGGGGCCGAACAACCTCTCAAGGTCAAATTCAGGCCTACATACACGCCGGCGGTAAAATCGGTGTTCTTCTGGAAGTTAATTGCGAAACGGACTTCACCGGTAAAAACGATGAGTTCACCCAATTCGTCCGGGATCTCTGTCTCCAGATTGCCGCCACGAGTCCCCTAGCCGTCGATCGTGAAAGGATTCCCGAATCCGTCATCGGCAAAGAGAAAGAAATCTATGCCACCCAGGCCAAGGAATCCGGGAAGCCAGATAAAGTCATAGAAAAAATCGTCGAAGGCAAACTCAAGAAATTCTTCTCCGAGGCTTGTCTTTTGGAACAGCCATTTGTGAAAGACCCTGATGTGACCGTCCAGGACCTCCTCAATGACATGATGGCAAAGACGGGCGAGAACATTATCATCAATCGATTCGTCAGATTTCAGTTGGGGGAAACTGAAGATTGATTCATCTTTAACTACACGGGGGAGCTTTACTTCCCCCGGCTGTACACGAAGAGAAACAAAAATCGGGATGGTTCCACAGATACGGATATGAGGGTATGAGATGATCGATGAGACGCTTTCAGAACAGCGACAGAAGATGACCAAGACGGCTGAAGCCCTCAAAAGAGAGTTCAAAAAGATACGCACCGGTAGGGCTTCCACTGCGCTTTTGGAGGGCATCAAGGTGGATTGTTATGAGACGCAGATGCCTCTTGAACAGGTGGCCTCCCTCTCTGCACCGGAGAGCCGATTGATTACCATTCAACCTTGGGATCAATCCATTATCGGAAATATCGAGAAGGCGATTCTAAAATCCGAGTTGGGGCTCACCCCCATGAACGACGGAAAAATTATTCGGATCTCCATTCCTCCTTTGACTGAAGAAAGACGCCAAGAATTGGCAAAATTGGCAAAACGAATGGCTGAAGACAGTCGAATCAGCATTCGGAATATCCGACGCGACGCCAATGAAATGCTGAAGGAACTCAAGAACGAAAAGGAAATATCCGAAGACGATATGTTCAAAGCACAGGATGAGGTCCAAAAAATAACAGATGATTTCATTAAACAGATTGACGACATTACTGCCCAGAAGGAAAAGGAGATCATTGAATTTTGATTTGGGCGGCGCACTCGTCCGAAATGTTCGGTTGTCCTTCCAGCGTGTCAAAATATATGAAATGACCCTCACCTCGTCCTGTGGAAAGATGTGAATCGTCATTATTCATGTCTAAACCATTTCTGTGCTCCTTGCCCTGAACAACAAGCCTTAGGTGATGATGAAGCCAACAGATCCCAATAACAACTTGCCCCGGCATGTCGCTGTCATCATGGATGGCAATGGCCGATGGGCCAAAAAAAGAGGCTTAAGGCGTGTGTTGGGCCACGAAAAAGGAGCGGAGGCCGTAAGACAAGTCGTTACTGCGAATCGTGAACTGGGGATTCCATGGTTGACCTTGTACGCCTTTTCCGAGGAAAATTGGAAGCGCCCCAAACATGAGATCAGCGCTCTCATGAGCCTGCTTAGACGATTTCTAAAAAATGAATTACCGACGATGCAGAAAAATGGTATCCGGCTCAACACCATTGGACGGACTCAAAAAATTCCGGCGGACACGCAAAATGTTCTGCTTGAGACCATGGGAAAGACAAAGGACAATACGGATATGGTCTTGACATTGGCACTCAGCTACGGCGGAAGACAGGAAATCCTCGATGCAGTCCGGAAGATTGTCCTGAGGGTCGAAAACGACGAATTGGGTAGCCGGGATATTTCCGAATCGCTCATTTCAGACGCCCTTTATACCAGGGAGATGCCGGATCCGGACCTCCTCATACGCACCAGCGGGGAATATCGGATCAGCAATTTTCTGCTCTGGCAACTCTCCTACACAGAACTGTACATCACCCCCACCCTTTGGCCGGACTTCGGTAAGGAAGAATACCTGAAGGCCATTTATGACTACCAGAAGCGGGACAGGCGATTTGGCAACACCAAAACCACGCGCTGACGCCAGGGGATAGCGCCACACATGCATTTAAAACGATGGTTGACCGGGATCATTTCCGTCCCTGTTTTAATTTTTATTGTCGGTTACGGCCCCAGGTGGGGGTTTCTTGCTCTCCTTTGTGCGGTCGCCATTGTGGGCATGTTTGAGTTTTATGCGCTCACGGAAATCCAAGCGCCTCGATCCGTCCTGGGGGTCAACATTCTCATGACGATCCTTCTGTTTTTGGCCCTCACCATGCGCCAGGTGATGTTTATTCCCGTCATCATCTTAATCTACGTACTCTTCCCCATGATCTTTTTTGTCTTCGCTCGCAAACCTCCCGATAAGACGCTGACCGTTCAGATGACCACGAGTGTTTTCGGGGCAATTTATCTGTCACTGCCGCTTGTGCTATTGGCGTTGATCCATTTTCGTGCCATGGGCAGGTGGTGGGTATTTTTTCTGCTTGTCGTGGTATTCGCGGGCGACACCGGTGCCTTCTATACGGGGAGAGCCTTTGGAAAACACAAGCTTCACAGGACGGTCAGTCCAGGCAAAACATGGGAAGGGGCCGTTGGCGCATTGCTATCCAGTTTGATGGCGGCAGTCCTGTTTCTTTCCTTTATCCCCCTCAGCCCATGGGGCATTGACATGTTGGTCCTTGTCGCGATTCTGTCCGCATCGGCCCAAATCGGAGATTTGGCCGAATCATTGTTAAAAAGGAACCACGGCATAAAGGATTCAGGCCAAATTCTTCCCGGGCACGGCGGGATCCTTGACCGGATCGACGGGCTTCTCTTTGCAATTCCGGTCCTTTTTGTGTATCTTCTCTTGAATTTTTAATCTCAAGGATGGACGAGTTTTGATTGGGATTTGCAGGACCACTCGGTGTTAACGATGCCTTATCCTCTTCGAACGTGACAGGCAGATGAAAAAAATTTCCATATTGGGGTCAACCGGCTCCATAGGGGTAAGCGCCCTCGAGGTCATAGAAGGCAAGCCGGATGAATACGAAGTCGTGGCATTGAGCGCCGCCACAAACATGGCACTCTTGTCGGAGCAGATCATCGCCTTTTCCCCACGGGCTGTTTCGGTATTGGAGGAGTCCCTTGCCGTAGACCTCAGAAAGCGGCTCGTCGGCCATAAACGACCCGAGGTACTCTATGGCCAGGAGGGGTACAAGGAGATCGCATCCATGGCTGAAGTGGATACGGTAATTTCCGCCATGACCGGGGCGGCAGGCCTTCTCCCCACATTTGAAGCCATAAAAAGCGGTAAAGAAATCGCACTGGCAAATAAGGAAACCCTCGTCACGGCCGGTCCGATGATTATGGATGCCGCACAAAAAAGAGGCGTCGCCATACTCCCGGTCGACAGCGAGCACAGCGCCATTTTGCAGTCGTTGAGAGGTCACGAGAAAGAAGATCTCAACCGTATCATACTCACCGCTTCCGGTGGGCCTTTCCGAGAGGCGTCTTTGAAGCGGATGAAACACGTCACGGCTGCCGAGGCCCTGAAACATCCCAACTGGGCAATGGGTCCCAAGATCACCATCGATTCCGCTTCCATGATGAATAAGGGACTCGAGGTGATCGAGGCCAAATGGCTGTTTGATCTCGAGATGCATCAAATCGGCATCCTGATTCACCCGGAGAGCATCCTCCATTCCATGGTCGAATACCGGGATGGATCGGTCATCGGTCAGATGGGAATCCCGGACATGAAAATTCCCATCGCCTATGCCCTCTCCTACCCCAGGCACCTGGATAACGCGCTCACTCCGCTCGATCTGGCAAAGATCGGAACCTTGACTTTCCGGGCACCGGACCTAAAAAGATTCAAATGCCTGGACCTTGCGCTCCAGGCCGCCGGAGAAGGCGGCAGCATGCCCGCGGTCTTGAATGCCGCAAACGAGGTGGCGGTGGAGGCCTTCTTGAACGGAAGAATCGGTTTCCTGGATATCCCATCACTCATTGAAAAAACCATGAGCGCGCATCACACCCGTGTCCTAGATGACATGGAAATGGTGATCGAAACAGACCGATGGGCCAGGAAGACAGCAGAATTGTTGATTGGCAATTAGAAAGTTCATCGGCATTGAAAACGCTTTAAACCCATATGAATTGAGAAACGAATGCACTATTTTTTCTACTACATACTCCCTTTTGCCATCGTCTTGGGGGTTCTGATCTTTTTTCACGAGTTGGGACACTTCCTCACTGCAAAATATTTTGGGGTGAAGGTTCTGAAGTTCTCTCTGGGCTTCGGCCCCAAGCTGGTGGGGAAACGGATAGGCGACACCGAATATCTCATCTCGGCCGTTCCTCTTGGCGGATATGTCAAAATGCTGGGAGAAAGCGAGGAGGATGAGGATGAACCCCTCTCCCCAGAGGATGAAAATAAATCGTTCAGCAATAAACACGTGGGGAAGCGCATCGCTATCGTGGCCGCAGGACCGATTTTCAACCTGCTCCTCGCGCTTTTGATCTTTTGCCTTTCCTATGTGATCGCCGGGATTAACGTCATGACGCCGGAAATCGGTCAAGTCCGGGAAGGTTCTCCAGCTCAAAAGGCGGGCCTTGAGAAGGGGGATATCATCGTGGCCGTCGATGGAAAACCCATTCATTCTTGGGATGACATCAAATCGCATGTGGAGCAAAATAGAGGAGAAGCGCTTTTAATCAAAGCAAAACGAGATGACGAATATGTTTCAGTTTCCGTGATCCCTCAAATGAGTGTGGTTAAAAACATATTCGGGGAGGAGATCAGGACGCCGCTGGTGGGCATCGTAGCGGCAGGCCATTTCAAGCAGGTCTCCCTCGGTCCTATCGACGCCGTGGTGGAGGGGTTCAGGAAAACATGGGATATCATCAAACTGACCTGCCTGACTATCGTGAAGCTTCTTGAACGGGTGGTCCCCATCAAGACCCTGGGCGGGCCCATTCTCATCGGCCAGATGACCGGTCAGCTGGCCCAGGAAAACTGGGTCTATCTGATCCCTTTTACCGCGGTCATCAGCATCAATCTGGGCATATTGAATCTGTTACCCGTGCCCGTTTTGGACGGCGGGTTTATTATTTTCCTTTTTATTGAACTCATTACAGGAAAGCCGCTCACCCTGAGAAAGCGGGAACTCGCTCAGAAGATGGGTCTTGCCCTGTTAATTATTCTCATGGCCGTGGTCGTTTACAACGATGTCACAAGACTCCTGAAATAAGCATCCCCGAATCCAAGGGACCT
This sequence comes from Deltaproteobacteria bacterium, assembly GCA_037382425.1. Taxonomy (GTDB): domain Bacteria; phylum Desulfobacterota; class DSM-4660; order Desulfatiglandales; family Desulfatiglandaceae; genus JAIPDZ01. Next base: position 3,384 of record JARRPY010000059.1, on the reverse strand, counting down.
TGAATGAGGGGAAGGAACGTGTGCCGTGCACACCATCATATTCATTTTCCCCATCCGTTAGATACCCATGATCTTGGCCATCAACACATCCACGCCACAATTTGGCATCGCCTTAATTGAAGAAAACGGCACCGTTCGAACTCGAATACTCCTCCCACGATTAAAGGGCCACTTCGGCACCTTGATCCCCACACTCGACTTTGTCTTGACTCAATCAGGCGCCACAATGGGAGACATGAAAGCCGTTGCGGTGACCTCGGGGCCGGGCAGTTTTACTGGGCTCAGAGTGGGTCTATCCTTGGCAAAGGGGCTGTGCCGCGCCCATGACCTTCCCTTGCTCGGCATCTCCACGATGGCGGCTATGGCCAACGGCGCACCGCCTTCCGATCTCCCCGTTGCCCCCATACTCCCCTCCAGGAAAAATGAGGTGTTCACCGCCTTATTCGAATGGAAGGATGACGCGGCCCTGGTTAGGGTCGGTGAAGACACCTCTCTTAAGATAGAGGATCTCCCCGATGTATTTCGAGGCCCTACCCTTTTTGTGGGTAATGATCTTCGCGGTCAACATCCCATCATCAAAAAATATCTTGGCGAAAAAGCGATCCTCGCACCGCCGCATTACTGGCAACTGGATCCCGTTCAGATCGGCGTTTTGGCAATGAGACGGCTGAAGGCGGGAGACGTCGATGATCCGTCTACCCTGACGCCCATTTATATGCGCCCTCCGGATATAAGACCGAATCCGTTCCCGCTCCTTTATGAATAAACAGCCTATCTTGTGCCATCGAGTGGCTACACCGTTGACAATGCCCCCCGGAAAAGATAAACGGATAATGGGTATGCCTTCTCGGGAAACCGGCCATCAGAAATGAACGAACGGCTTTTGATTTGAACGATTCACGAATTAAAAACAAGTGGCCCATTGCGAAAGAAGGGCTTCCTTTTGTGTTGATCGGATGCGGGGTCATCCTTTTTCTTTTTGTCGTGGGGTGGCTGATTCCTGCCTTTCTTCTCTGTCTGGTTACCCTATTTGTCCTATTCTTTTTCAGAGATCCTGAGAGAACATGCGAACCGGGAGAGAAATCAGTGCTTACACCGGCGGACGGTAGGGTTCTGGAGGTACGGCAAATAACCGAAGAAGAGAACCCCTTGGGTCGTCCTGCGCTCAAGATCTCTATTTTCATGTCCCTGTTCAATGTCCACGTGAACAGGATGCCTGTTCGTGGTACCGTCACAGAGATCATCTACACTCCCGGAAAATTCTTTTCAGCGGATCTTGATAAGGCATCCCGTTACAACGAGAACAACCGGGTCTTCCTGGAGACGGTCGATTCGAAAAAGCTTCTCATCGTCCAGATTGCAGGTCTCGTGGCCAGGCGAATCGCCTGTTGGATCAAAGAGGGAGATCAAGTGGACAAAGGACAGCGGTTTGGGCTCATCAGGTTCGGTTCCCGTTTAGAGGTATTTCTTCCTCCGGACAGCCGTGCCGCCGTCCAAAAAGGGGATAAGGTCAAAGCGGGTCTAACGATTATAGGATATTTGACATGAAATCCAGACGAAGGAAAAAGGCCAAAAAGAGGGGAATTTACGTTTTACCCAACCTATTTACCTCTGCAAGCCTTTTTAGTGGTTTTTTTGCCGTTATTGCGGCGATTCAGGATCGGTTTGAAACCGCCGCCGTGGCGGTCTTAATCTCCTGCGTCTTTGACGCTCTTGACGGAAAAATCGCCCGGTTCACCAATTCCACGAGCCACTTCGGTGCAGAGTTTGACTCCCTATCCGACCTCGTTGCCTTTGGTGTGGCACCGGCCATTCTGGCCTTTCAATGGGCCTTGGAGCCTTTTGGGCGACTGGGATGGCTGGCCTGTTTTATGTATGTCATTTGCGGCGCATTGAGACTCGCCCGATTTAACGTCCAAAAGGGGACGGTGGAAGCCAACTACTTCAAGGGATTGCCCATTCCTGCCGCAGCAAGTTTTATCTCTTCCTTGATTCTCTTCACGAGTGTGCTGGGCGGATTACCGGTGTCGGGTCCTTTCATCGTTCTCATCATCGTATACATCCTCTCCTTCCTCATGGTAAGTACGGTTGATTATTTCAGCTTCAAAGAATTTGAATTGAAAAAACAAAAACCCTTTAATGTGCTCGTGGCCACCATCCTCATATTGATTGTGGTGGCGTACAAGCCCAAAATCATGCTCTTTTTCATCCTCATTATTTATGTGTTTTCAGGGCCCGTTATCACTTGGTATCGCCACAGAAAGAGGCAAGCGGCGGAAAAGGCGCCGCGGGAAGAGATATCGATTGTGGATGAAAAATGACTTCGCCGTGATCGACGCGTCATGAGGATTACAGGAGGCAGCAACAAAGGTCGAATCCTGTCGGCTGTGCCCAAGAGTGCCCGTATTCGTCCCACATCGGACAAGGTACGAGAGGCGATATTCAGTATATTGGGCCAGGATCTTTCAGGGACGAACGTGCTGGACCTCTTTTCAGGCACAGGTAGTTTGGGCCTGGAGGCTCTCAGTCGCGGTGCAGGGTCTGCCGTATTCATCGACCATTCGCACGAATCTATCCGGTTGATCCGAAAAAACGTTGAGTTGTGCGGGTATGGTGGGTCCACAGGAATCCTGAAGAGGGATCTCAGGAATGGACTTCCCAAAGAATTGGTGAATCCGGAAAAACATTTTGATCTGGTGTTCTTCGACCCGCCTTATGGGTTTATGGGCATCCCCTTGGTGATGGAGTCCCTTTCAAACGGACACTGTTTCTCACCCGGCGCACGGGCCGTGGTTGAAACTTCAAGTCGTACCACGCTGCCCGCCCGAATGGGTGAGCTAAAGGTCGTTGATACCCGAGCATATGGTGATACGCGAATAACGCTTTTCATGGAAAAGGAGGCAGCATGAGTTCAGGAATGGCAATTTACCCCGGGTTTTTTGATCCGATTACCAATGGACATCTCAGCATTATCAATCGTGCGCTCACCATATTTGACAAAGTGGTTATCGCCATACTGAACAATCCCCAGAAGGATCCACTCTTCACAGTTGAAGAAAGGATCCAGATGATTCAGTCGGCGATCAAGGATGAACAAAACGCTGAAATTGACACTTTCGACGGACTGCTGGTCGATTACGTGTCGAAACGAGGGGCGAATGTCATCCTCAGAGGGTTGAGGGCCCTTTCTGATTTTGAGTATGAATTTCAAATGGCATTGATGAACCGCAAGATGGATCGCAATATCCAATCGGTTTTCCTGATGACCGATTACAAATGGTTCTATACCAGTTCGACCATCATTAAAGAAGCCGCCAGCTTCGGAGGAGATGTCAGCGGTCTCGTGCCCGATCAGGTCAACAAAAAGCTAAAAGAAAAATTTTC
>JARRPY010000058.1:10695-18694 GCA_037382425.1 Deltaproteobacteria bacterium | reverse complement strand
CCTTAACTCCCCAACGGCAAATGAGATTATGTTCCAGGTGAGGATTCCGGTGTCTGTGTCTATCACAAATACCTTGATGCTGTTTATCAGTTCGGATAGATTGATGCCTAAGTCGGATTGATCAAGAATTAGTACTGCACAGAGCCTGCCTTCGTAATCTAAAGAATAGGCATGCCATTTTCGCATCAGGCCGTGCCGTTTATATACGGATCCTAGCTTGTTTTCTCCTGAACCTGCGCTGCTCAGCCCTATGACGTCCAAGAAGAGTCCCCCGGAACGGTAACTATAGAACTGACTCAATTCCCAAATGTCCCGGGTAGAACACTCTCTCAAAGCCCAGCCAGATGGACAATGAATCGCTTCACACTGGGTGGTCGATGGATAGTAAGTGAAAAGATCGAGGGAGCAGCCTCTTGGTTCTCTCAACTCACGGGCAAATCCCCCGAAAAGCTTGTCCGGAAACTTCTTTTCAGGACTATAATAGCACAATGCGTAGTCCATGTTGGCTGAAGGCAGTCGGTGCATATCGTTTAAATACAGCATGAGGTCTTTGAGGACTTTTAGACCGGCCATTCTGCCGCCAGATTTTCGTGAAGCATGGTGGTGAATCATCCATGCCTTTTCGTAAACGCGCACCATGGAAATGTGCCCCTCAATCCTTCCGTGTCGCTGGTAGGTAATATGTTTCGCAATTTCAGGACTTTGTTGGTAGAGCTTCTTATAGGTTCTTTTGAATTCGTTTCGGTGAGATTGAATGATTTTATATTTTAGCGGATAGATGAAGCCGGATTCGAAAAGAAATTCCCAAAGGGCGTCAAGGTCAAGCCTTTGGGAAATATGGGAATTCGGGTCTAAGGCATTATACAGAATGTGGCTCAGTCGACTGTAGGAATTCACGTCCATATCGAGAATTGTGATGCCGCACCGGATACCTTTTTGATCTTCCAGGCGATAGAGGACCTGTGCTGAGCATCGTAGCTGTAATGCACCAAAAAATTCAATTGTCAGTTCCGGGATAATCATGCCTTGGAGAAGTAAGCTTTCCTGTGGCGTTTCATAAACTGAAAAGCCAGATGTCGAGATATCGGAGACGGCCAACCGCACCTGCTTATTCAAGAGCGGGTGGAAAAACGTGAGCACGGGAGGGGGTAAAAGACATTGACGGTGGTTCCGGAATTGTCTTTTTTTATATCGACTGATCTTCTCTTGGGCGGGAGCGAGGACCACTTCCAAGTTCCCCATCACACCCTCTTTCCGAACGCATCGACAATTAGCGGATAAGACAACTTCGTTTAGATATCGCAATTGTATCGTTACCGATGCTTCGATGTTGAACCATTTGTTGGAATCTGAAATCTCGGAAGTTATGCTGACCCTGAAACCCACGTGGCTGAAATCCAATAGTCGCCCCGTGGCCACGATTCCAGACTGTATCAATTCCACCGACACTTCGTTCCCCGCATACCGTCTTGCCTGTCGCTTACCGACTGAGAAAGCTTGAGAAGCCACCCTGAATAGGAAGCCTTTTTCAGTTAGATTCTCCGGTGAGCCGGGGATAACAACCATGGACTGGCCATCCTCAATGATCAGATGAAGCAATTCATAGTCTGAGAAGTTGAGTCCGGATGGGGTTTCTTTAGACCATCTGCAGAACAGGGCCTTGCCCATAAAAGGATCCGGATGTGCTTTCAACAAAATGCTGTTGCAGTACCTGTAATTTCTTAGATGGACAAAAAGGGGTGATTCAGTGAAATGGAGGTGATTAATTCGATTGGTTAGGGTGGGAATTCCCAAGGGTTCTGCGTTTTCCAGGGCTTCAACCAATTCCCGGTGCCGAAAAAGCCAAGGCGGAAAGCCATAATTCTCTTTCTTTTCAAGGCGTTCGGCATCTTTTTGGTCGTGGGGCTTCATGTAATCATGATCATAAAAAGTAACATAAGATTATAATTTTGAATGGAAGATCCCGAAATTTCTTGGCCTTATATACATCAACAAACCGCTGATAGCAAAAGAAATTTGACTGTGATCACGCTATGTAGTAATCGAATCCGCTAAGACCTAAGCGAGGAGCAGGTATCCGTGCAAATAAAAATGTCAAGCAATTTGAAATTTGATCTCATCTCCATAAGTCAAATTGATATTCGCCCTGGCCCCTGTTGTATGAGCTTCGGGTTTGATCTTGAGCCTTTGATTCAATCCATAGAACGGGTCGGGCTCCTCAATGCGCCCGTGGTGCTGCGAAGGAAAGACGGCGATTTCATGGTCATCACCGGATACAAACGGATTCTGGCCCATCGTGAACTGAATTTTGACCGCGTGAGTTGCCGGATCATGACAGCCGACGATCTGTCCCCTTTAGAGGGTCTCCTGATCAACCTTTACGACAACCTGGCGACAAGAACACTGAATCCCGTGGAGAAAGGGATGGTCCTGGCGCGGCTGGAACCTTGGGTTTCTCGGGATGAGATTCGCCGTCGCTACATGCCCTTGTTGGGGCTTCCGAGTCACGAAGAAACCCGCCGACTCTATCTCAACATCGATCGAGATCTGGACAATGCAACGAAGCGGGCCCTGGTAGAAGAACGACTCGGTATCAAGGGCTTAAAGCTGTTTATGGAATTCGAACCCAGTGCGAGAACTGCCGTATCCGATTTATTGGAGAAAATAAAATTAAATGTGAATCAGCAATTACAACTCTTTGAGTACTTGGATGATTTGTCTCACATAGAAAATAGATCCATTAATGACATTTTAGGCGGTGGCGCCTTAACTGAGGTTGTCTCGAGTAAACATCTGAACACGCCCCAGAAGGCCAAGGCCGTACTCGGCCATCTGCGACAGAGACGTCTGCCGGCTGTCCAGGAGGCGGACCGTGTATTCAAGCGGCAAATCGCCGCCTTTCCCATCCCCGAAGGGGTCCAGATTGTCGCCCCCCCGTATTTCGAAGGATCCCATTTCAAGATGACGATACGATTCAAGGACGGCCGTGAACTCACCAAACAGATCAAGCAGTTAGATACCATTGAAGGACTCAGCTCCTTAGATTTACCATGGAAAAAAACAGGGTTGTGACAGAGCCTCCCATTCGACAGGCCGTTTTGGAGAAGGGGCTGGACGACAATGCCTACGTAGAGGAGGTGTGCCGGCGGTTGCCCCCCACTTGCGCCGTTGCCGAGGCTCGTTCTAAAAATGAGACGGGAAGGGGAGGGCCGTATGATCTTGAAAAAGACGTTGTCCATCTCATGGATTACAAAGGCGAATTTCTGAAACCCTGTCCAGGGACACGGGAATATATCTGCTGCGGATATCAGATTCTAAATATCGGCACCAATTGCCCGCTGGATTGCAGTTATTGCATCCTCCAATCCTACGTGAACCAGCCCCGCTTGAGAGTGTTTACCAATATCAGGGAAGCGTTGCCCCATGTGTTTGAATTCATTGATATGCATCCGAATCGCATATTTCGCATCGGAACCGGTGAATTTACCGACAGTCTGGCCTTGGATCCGCTCATGAAGTGGAGCGATTTTCTCCTTTCCTCCTTTTCGAAGCGGAAAAATGTCATTCTGGAGTTGAAAACCAAGACAGGGGCCGTAAACGGTCTGCTGGCGTCCCCGTACAGGGAACGGATTGTGGTCTCGTGGTCTCTGAACAGTGCACATATTGCTGCGAGGGAAGAAAAGGGCGGCATAAGTATTCAGAAACGGATCCAAACGGCACAACGACTCCAAAGGGAAGGATTCGTGGTCGGCTTCCATTTTGATCCTCTTATTTGTCATCCGGGCTGGAAAGCGGAATATTTGAAAACCATCGATTTAATGGTCCGGTATCTGGATCCGAAGCGGATCATATGGACCAGTCTTGGCTCCTTTCGATTTATGCCACAACTCAAGAGGATCATCCGCAAGCGGCACCCGAAAACTGAAATCCTTAACGGCGAATTCATTCGGGGTCTCGATGGAAAAATGCGATATTTCAGGCCGATCCGAACCGAACTCTATCGGTTTATCAGTGAAAATCTTAAAGAGTGGTATCCGCAGCTCGGGTTGTACCTCTGCATGGAGTCGGACGATGTGTGGCGCGAAAGCATGGGATGGTCTCCCCGAGTCTCGTCGGGATTGAGTGACTATTTGGACAGTCGCGTGAGGGATGTTTTTGGGTAGAAATCTGTCTCAAGATATGCTATCAGATTTTAGTGGAGTTGTTTAGCGCCTCTGATGAACACTGAACATCAAGGCAAATTTAATAAAGGAGAAATAAAATGGGTATTAAAGAGAACGTTGAGAATGCACTTCAGAAGGTGAGGCCTTCACTGCAGGCCGATGGGGGGGATGTGGAACTGGTGGATGTGGGAGAGGATGGTCGCGTCAAGGTCAAACTCACCGGTGCCTGTGGGGGGTGCCCCATGTCCCAGATGACACTCAAGATGGGCATCGAAAAGATTTTGAAACAGAATGTCCCTGAAGTGACTAGCGTCGAATCCGCTTAGCTATATTATATAATTATAATAGGCTATTAAAATATATAGTTAAACTGTTTTGTTATAAATTTAAGGAGGGGTTATGGATATCAAAAAGATCGGTGTAGTGGGGGCCGGCGCCATGGGGAATGGAATCGCCCAGGTGGCTGCCCAGATCGGATGTGATGTGGTGATGCGGGACATTAAGGATGAGTTCGTTGAACGGGGCATGAAGAGTATCGACCGCTTCCTTTCCAAGAGCGTGGAAAAAGGGAAACTCGAAGCAGCGGAAAAGGATGCCATCCTGGGGCGCGTCGAGGGAACCACGGATATGGGTCAACTCAAAGATGTGGACTTCGTCATCGAGGCGGTTATAGAAGACCTCGAGTTGAAAAAGAGCGTCTTCAAGGAACTGGATGAATTGCTGGAGCCTGATGTGGTTATCGCCTCCAACACGTCGTCCATGTCCCTGACGGAAATTGCTTCCGCCACGAATCGGCCGGAAAAGGTATGCGGTATGCACTTCTTTAACCCGGTTCCGCTCATGAGATTGGTGGAAGTGATTCGAGGCTACGCCACCAGCGATGAAACCGTAGAGACGACCACGGCCCTGGCTCAGAAGATGGGGAAGACGACGGTGGAGGTCAAGAAGGATTCACCGGGCTTCATTGTAAACCGGATCATGATACCCCATATGATCGAAGCCATAAAGATTGTCGAGGAGGGGATTGCCAGCATAGAAGATGTGGATGTGGCCGTAAAAAATGGCCTGAATTATCCCATGGGGCCGTTTGAGCTGATGGATCTGACCGGGATTGACGTCTGCTACTTCGTGAATGAATATTTTTACAAGGAACTCAACAAGGAATCCAAATGGGCTTCTCCCAATCTTCTCAAGACCATGATTCGCGCCAACCGTCTGGGAAGAAAGACAGGCGGGGGATGGTACGACTATAGCAAGTAACGATCATACTGGGGGTAATAAAAAAGGCAGCCGTTCATGGGCTGCCATTTTTTATTGATGCCATTGGCGAATATGCATCTACTTGTTTTTGTGACGCATCTTCTTTCGAAGTTTTCTGTACTTATGTTTGGTAATCTTTTTTCTCCGCTTTTTTACAACAGAACCCATCCTGAACTCCTTCCATATTATAATAAGCTAAATATACCAAAAAGCGTTTGTGGTGTCAACCCATATTTTAAGTTTACATAATATATATTATCAGACATTATTTTTGGCCGATTTTTCCTTGTAAAGTAGTTGATCCGCCTTCTCCACTAGTTCCTCGCCCGTCAGGTCGGGGGTAAATACGGCATGTCCGCTACTAATTCCGATACCGCATTCTGTCTGGGCAGCCGATATAATCCGTTCCGACATCCTCTTGGCAATCTCTTCATCAGCATCTATGAGAAGCACCGCAAATTCGTCACCACCGTATCGAAAGGCGGCATCCATACCTTCCCGGATATTGCTTTTGAGGCATTCTCCAACACACTTTAGTAGACGGTCACCAGCGCGGTGCCCGTTTTCATCGTTGTACCCTTTGAAACCGTCTAAATCTAGCATAATGAGCGCCAAGCCAATATTCTGTCGGGTGGCTCTCTTTATCTCGCCCTCAAGTGAATCATAGAAATGTCTATGGTTCAAGAGTCCGGTCAAAGAATCGGTTATGGAGAGTCTGCTGAGTTTCTCTCTAAAATTGCGCTCCATTATGGCTCTTCTGATTTTGGCGATCAGCTCTTCTATGCGAAACGGTTTATTGATAAAATCAGTGGCTCCCGTATTTACCACATCCACATAGTTGTATTCCTTGGAATAACCGGTCATGGCGATCGCACAGATCTGTGGATGCCTTTCCTTTACCCGCCTGATCAACTCGAGGCCATCAATCCCGGGCATTTTGATGTCGGTTAGTAAGAAGGTGTAAGGCCCATCATCGAGTTCCTTGAGAGCCATTTCGCCGTTGTTAACCGATTCTGCCCTTAGCCCCATTTTGACGAGCATCTCCACAGTGAGTCCCCGAATGGCCTCTTCATCGTCGACCACGAGGATGAGCTCGTCACCATAGTCGATGGACTCGGCCTCCATTACATTCTGGCGATTAGTATCCGGTTTCTCCATCTTGGCAATTGTCCCATAAGTTAAATAAAAACAATGACCTCAATCCACAAGCTCGGCCCAGAGCGAGTTGGGCAATCCAGTCTTAACTAACACATTAACTATATCGCCTATTATCCCTTCATTACATATAAAATTTGTTACTTTGTTTGTGGGGGTTCGGCCGGTAAGTTCTCCTTTCTTGCTGGCGCCTTCCACGAGGACCTCAACGATGTGCCCCTCAAGTGCCTGGTTTTTTTGGAGTGTAAATTCTTTTTGGAGCTTTTGAAGGGTCTTCAGCCTAAACCCCTTGACGGCTTCATCGATTTTGTCCTGTAACAGGTTTGCTTTTGTCCCTTCTCTATCAGAATATATGAAAGAAAACAATGAATCAAACCGAACGCGTTTTATGAGATCCAATGTCAATCTAAAATCCTCGTCCGTCTCACCCGGAAATCCGACCATCACGTCCGCCGTGATCGCCATGTCTGGGGCTGATTGTCTTAGCTTCTCCACCAATCCCAAGTAATGGTCCCGAGTGTACCCTCTTCGCATGATTTTGAGGATCCTGTCAGAACCGGCCTGGAACGGGAGATGGATGTGGGGGCAGAGGATGTCAATCTCTGAGAAACATCGAATCAGATCATCGGAGAGGTCCTTGGGGTGGGACGTCGTAAACCTGAGTCGTGAAAGCCCCTTTAGACCACTCATGCGATGGAGGAGTCGGGCAAAATCCCACTGTTTCTTATCATGCCATTGATAGGAATTCACGTTCTGTCCCAACAGGGTAATCTCCCTGACCCCCTGGGACAAAAGACGTTCCGCCTCCGAAAGAATCTCTTCTGGAGGCTTTGAGACCTCTCTTCCACGGACGTACGGCACCACACAATAACTGCAGAAATTGTCACACCCCTGCATAATGGAAATGAAGCCGGTCACCTTAGACGTAAAATAGCCGGGATGGACTACCGGTTTGGGGGGGAGTGGCTTAAGGCTTGTGGCCACCACCTTCTTTGGGATCCCCTCCCCTCCGTTTAAGATGCCTTCTACCTGTCCCAGTTCCCTGGGCCCGACCACAAAATCCACATAAGGGAACCTCACGGTGAGCTGTTTCCCCTCTTTTTGGGCCAGGCATCCTACTACGCCGAGACGGGTCTCCGGGTTCCGTCGCTTCAACCTGGCCATTCGCCCGAGGAAACTGAACGCCTTTTGTTCAGCCTTGGCGCGCACTGCGCAGGTATTGAGGAGTATGAGGCTCGCTGACTCGGGATCGTCCACAGGCAAGAAGCCGCGGGCAATTAAGGTTTGGGCCAGAAAGTCGGAATCATACACATTCATCTGGCAGCCCATGGTCTTTATGTAAAAGCGTTTCTCCACATCAGATCCGGATCAATCATCATGCCATGTTGCGTCAATTTTGAGCCCTCGTTCTTCTCTTCTCA
>JARRPY010000058.1:0-10688 GCA_037382425.1 Deltaproteobacteria bacterium | reverse complement strand
CTCGATCAGGGCCTTTTGGGGGTCGAGGGTGGATACAACAGCCATCCCGTCATAGGATTCAAGGGTGAATCTAAGGTAGGCGATTTCATTTCGTTCCACTTTAAACAGCCGCCGCAGACTCTGCTCGGATTCTTTCATTCCTCACACCTTCGAGTTGCGCCCCCCCACATCAGTTTGGCTCTGAGAATCTTGAAATAGCTTTGATCATCGGGTCTCAAGAGTTTGATGATTTCCTGTGACTTCTTAATGGTGACCACATCCTCGGCCAGCAGTTCAAATCCCACCTGACCATCGAAGGTCAACGTAACGGTATCTTTACGCTCTCCTCCCATAGTGATGCCGATCAGGGCAGTATCCGGGATAATGAGTGGTCGGTTGCTCAGCGTAAACGGGCAAATCGGCGTTAGGATGAACGTTTCAATGGTGGGATAGAGTATCGGCCCACCCGCCGCCAGATTATAGGCCGTGGACCCGGTAGGGGTGGAAATGATTAGCCCGTCTGCCCTGAATGTGGTGAGAAATTCATTATTTATGGTCACATCGAGATCGATGATTCTGGCCAGGGTGCTTTTGTTGATGACCACATCATTTAAGACCTGAAAGCGAATCACCGGCGCTTGGTTTCGAAGGACTTGCGCCTCCAGCATGCCCCGTTTTTCCACCTTTAATCCCCCATGGATCATGGTCTCCACCACCGGATAGAGCCGCTCCAAGGGGATGCCCGTAAGAAATCCCAATCCGCCCAGATTGACACCCAGGATAGGGACACCATACCGCCCCACTCTGCGGGCGGCCCCCAATAAGGTGCCGTCTCCTCCCAACACGATGACCCAGTCCACGGTCTTGGGAATACCTGAGGATTCCTCAAAATTCCCGTCCGAAGGATCATCCGGCCCCATCTCCTCCAAATAGACCTCAAACCCCTTGTCGTCGAACCATTTCTCGAGTTTTTCGGCCTCTATTCTTGCCGGATCATAATCGTGTTTGTAAATAATGCCTAGGGATGAAGTGGACATGATATTTCTCTGGGATCTTTCCGAGTCGCTGGCATTTCAGTTAAAACTTGAGTGACCTTATCTACCGTACGCCCTTCTCTATCATCCTTGTTCAAAAAGAGGGACAATTTCAAACTTGTTGACGTCCACCAGTCCCTTATCGGTCACTTTAAGCTCCGGAATGACCGGGAGGGCAAGAAAGGAGAGCGCCATGAAGGGGTCCGGGATCCGACACCCCAGTTCCCGGGCCGCTTCTTTCACGCTTTTCAGTTCTTTCACCAGCTCGTGGATCGGTTTTTTCGACATGAGCCCCGCCACTTCCAGCGGCACACGGGCCAGAACCTCATCGCCGCGGACGGCGGCCAACCCCCCGCCCATCTCTCCAAGGGTCTTAACCCCAAGGGCGATCTCTTCATCCGTAACCCCAACGGCAATGATGTTATGCGAATCGTGGGCCACCGAGGAAATCAATGCACCCCTCTTGAGGCCGAATCCCCGAATCAGGCCGACGCCCACGGTGCCCGTATCACGGTGTCGTTCCACTACACAGAGCTTCAAGAGGTCGGATTCTGTGTCTCCTTCAACCCACCCGTCTGCCGATGGGACCCTCTCGAGGCACATGCGGGTGATGATTTGACCGGGGACCCATTCAATAATCCGGGCTTTGCCGTTTCGATGCCTGATTTTGAGTGAATCTTTACTGAAAGGCGCCATTCGAAACGACCTTTTGGCGCTGGCTGGCTTTTCTCTTGAAGGGAAATCAATCAACTTGCCTTCACGCGCCACCAACTGGCCATTCTTGTAGACCGAGTTCACCTGAAAATGTTCAAGGTCATCCAAGACCACCATATCCGCCAAGTATCCCGGGGCAATGGCGCCACGGTTTTTCAGACCGAAATGGCTCGCCGGGTTCAACGTGGCCAGACGAACCGCTGTGAGCGGATCCAGTCCCAAAGATATGCATTTTCTGATGACAAAATCGAGATGCCCCCTTTCCTGGATGTCTTCCGCATGAAGGTCGTCTGATACAAGACAGAAGCGATGGACATTTTGTTCATTTACCACGGGAAGAAGCGATTCAAGATTCTTTGCCGATGTCCCCTCACGAATCATCAGCATCATACCGCTTCGAACCTTCTCAAGTGCCTCTTCGGGAGTCGATGCTTCATGATCCGATGAAATGCCAGTGGTGAGATAGGCCTGAAGATCACGGCCCGACAACATAGGGCAATGACCGTCTAAATTGCTTTCCCTGAAGCGCGCAATCTTCTCAAGAACACCGGGGTCTCCGGCCAAAATCGCCGGGAAATTCATCATCTCGGCCAGGCCCAGCACAAACGGCTCATTCTTTAGGGGCGCCAGGTCAGCCGCATTGAGTTCGGCGCCGGCCGTCTCGAGATGGGTGGCCGGCACACAAGAAGGCGCCATAAAAAAGGTGTCGAATGGGATGTGCCGGCTGTTCTCCAGCATGAACCGAACACCCTCAAGGCCCATGACATTGGCGATTTCGTGCGGATCAGAGACGATAGCGGTGGTGCCGTGCACCAGAAGGGCCGCTGCGAGTGCCGATGGGATCAGCATGCTGCTCTCAATGTGAATATGTGCGTCGATAAGGCCCGGGATCACCCACTTATCCCGAATCTTAACTTCATTTTTAGCTTTATATGTATTCCCTAATCCTATGATTATATTATCATAAACTGCTATATCGATCTCCTGAATGTTTCCCGAGAAGAGATGGACGACCTTTCCCCCTTTGAGGACCAAATCCGCCTCGATTTGTCCTCTGGCGGCCTGAATTCTTTTGGCCATGCGGGAGATGTCAGGGCGCAGGGCGCTTAAAGACTGTTCAGCATTCTTCACAGCCGATCACCCTCCAGTCTTCAGCCAGGTCGGATGTCGTGTCCACCAGGAGATGAACGATATTCAGACCTGGATGACGGGTCTTCAGGTCCTCCAGGTCCACGGGTTCAAATTTTTTCACATTGTTGGTATAGGCCTGTTCGGTCAGCGCATTGGATTCATAGTTTTCCTTGGACCGTTTGGAGATGCGGCCTAAAGAAATCGATTTGGGGCACCGGGTCTGTTGAATCACCAGGGTCATGCCGTATTTGGCGGCCACCTCGGCCGCACGCCTCCGGAGCACCTGGGTGACAAAGGTTGCATCCAGGATAATCCCGTTGCCATCTCCCGCTAATTCATCCGCCATCCTAAACATCTCATCGTAGACACGGGTTCTCTTTTTCATGTTTGAGGCCACCTTTTCATCGAAAATGTCCTCGTTTTTCAACACCTCCAGTCGAATCAAGTCGGACCGGAGAATCGTGTAGCCTTTCACTTCAGCAATCACTTCAGTGGTTTCCGTTTTATAGGAGGCCGGCAGACCACAGGCGATCAGTACGGTTTTCGGGATGAGCTTTCGGGTCATAAAATCCACAAATGGTTCCTTCATTAAAAACGCCTCCTACGACTGATTTGGAATCGGATTCATGTTTATGTAATGTATGAATTGGCAAGGTCAAAATAGCGACTTGCCGTGTCAGACACCTTTTCTTTCTGGGCGTTTTCGATGGATGGGTCATCCACCTGAAAACTGTGTACCTTTCCCCGGACAAAAGCCCGATAAACCTTGTAGAAGGTGAGAAGCGATTCCACCTGTTCCTCTCGGGCATCGATCTTATACATCTCCCACAGCCGTTCGGATAGCGCATATCCCCCATGGTATTCCAAATCCATGAGCAAAAAAGCGATATCTGCAACGGTATCGCCATACCGGAACCGGTCGTTGAACTCGATGCAGTCAATGACGGCGAGTTCCTCGGTCAGGCAAATGTGCTCCATGTGAAGATCGCCATGGCAATCCCGAATCCTCCCTTGGGTGATTCTGTCCATAAAGAGGTCATTGTGTGTTTCGTAAAATTCTGAGGTCCAGGCCTTGATGGTATCAAATTGAACTCGGGGTATGGTTCGTCCCACATAGGGAGCCACCTGCTCGAAGTTTTCATCGGTGTTATATCGAAAACGCTCGGGCCTCCCGAATTCGTCGATGGATTCGGATCGGGTTGCATTGAGATGAAAGGATGCCAGGACCCGGGCAGTCCTCTTCAGGTGGTCCGGGGTTAATTCTTCCCTGGCAAAGACCGACTTCATTAAACGTGTTTCGGGAATTCGTTTCATCTTCAGCGCATATTCCACGACCTCGCCGGATTCCCCGTTGAGGGTGTACCGGTCGTCCTCAAGCCGCACAGGCAAGACCTCAAGATAGATCCCATTGGAGAGTCTCCTGTTCAGCTCAAGCTCTTTTTCACAGTAAAAAGCGCGTTTCTCCAGGGTGGAAAAATCTAAGAAACCGAAATTCACTGGCTTTTTGATTTTGTATACATACGCGTCCGCCACAAACACGGCGGAGATGTGCGTCTGAACCACATTCACTGCCGTGGTGCTGTCGGGAAGAGATGAGGGATGTTTAAGATCGTCGATGAGCTTATCCATTATGTAATCATTGCCTCAATAGGCGCCCTTTCTGCAACCGAAACCCTCTTATCTAGAGGCGTGATAGCCGAGATGCCGTTGGTCTTTTTCATCCATAGAACTGTCTATACACATACTCAGGGACCACCACATCTCCTATCATCACCGGGTCCTGGTGACAGTCAGAGCCGCCCGTGACCAGGAGTCCCTCGGATTGGGCGAAATCTAAGATTGCCGCGCTCGTATCGGGGGTATGCCGGGAGTGCCAGCATTCCACGCCATCAATATAGGAAAGCATGGCGTCCCTCACGATCTCGAGTTGGGCGTCAAGGGAACCGGCGAGAGAAACCAATGAGGTGCCGTTGGGATCACTGGGGTGCGCCAGCACCACCCTTCCCCCTGCACCGCGGATCAAACCGCTGGCTTCCTCCATTGAAACGGACATCTTCGGCACGTCGCATTTCACCAGAAAGCGATCAAAGGCTTCCTGTTTGTTTTTCACGATCTTCTTTTCCACCATGTACGCCGCGATGTGTGGCCGTCCAAAGGATCCATCCACAGACGCCTCAATGGCGTCGAGGTCTTCTTCCGCGAAAGGCGTCATCCCCTCTCGAGCGAATTCTTTATTGATGTTTTCGAGTATTTTCTCCGCGCGTACCCGTCTATATTTCCTCAGTTCGAGGAGCTTCTGTGTGAGGGCCTCGTCCTTTGGATTATAACCGTATCCGAGGAGATCGAGAGACACCGATTTTCCCCCTCGATAATCGGCATGAGAAAACCGAATGTTCATCTCCAGACCGGTTAGATAGGTCATCTCATAGCCGGCCGCCAGTTCTGCTGCCGATTCCTGGCAGGCGATGTTGTCGTGGTCCGTAATAGAAATAAAGCCGATGCGGCGTAGATGGGCCTCCTCAAATATCTCGGTCAGAGGCATCTTTCCGTCCGAGCAATCCCTTGAGTGGATGTGTAAATCAATTTTCATAGGACTGTATCAGGTCTTGGCCCACCTTCAGGGCCTCCACATTGGCCGACAGCTTGGATTCAGGAAGAAAGCCGGTCAATACCGTCTCGATATCCCGGGCATCGAGAGGGAAGGTGGATAGTGCACAGAGGGCCCCCACCAATACCATGTTCAACATAATCGGGCCCCCCAGTTCTACCGCCCTGGGGGTGGCGTCAAGCCAGTAGAGCTTTTCCGTTGATCGGGAGAGGATGTCCTTTATCCGCTCGGGATCTGGATATTCCACATCACCGGCAATTACATCCAGCGGATAAATGGGTCGGGAATTGGCAATAAAAACGGTCTGTGGGTTACCGAATTCCATCAATATTCGGAGCGTTTCCAGCGGCTCAAGGCCGACGACCATGTGCGCCATGTTGGGCGGGATGAGAGGGCCACAGGCCTTATTCTCAGAAAGGCGAATATGGCTCATGACCGCCCCTCCCCTCTGGGACAGGCCGAAGGTTTCGCCGATGGTGATCCTAAGTCCTCTGTTCACCGCGGCCCGGCCGATGATTTGAGACGCGAGCACATTTCCCTGCCCTCCTACGCCCGTGATGATGACGTTCAGTGCTGTGGGGTTCATTTCTTCTCCTCCTTGCGCTTCCGCTGGATGGCTCCCTGAGGGCAGATATCCGCACAAATCCCACATCCCACGCAGATCACCGCGTCAATCTCGGCCTTCTCACGCCTCTTATTCCATACCAATCCGGGGCATCGGAATATTCTTGTGCAGTACCGATTACAGCCGCATGCCTCACCGAGACAAAGATCCGGGCTGACCTCCATTTCATACAAAAAGCCCCCTTCCCTTCCTTGAACCAACGCACACTTGCGGCGCATCACCAGCACCCGGGGCCCCTTCTCTTTTAACAAACGGTATATGGTCTGTGCCGCTCCGGCCAAGTCATAGGGGTCGGCCACCTCAACCGGAATACCAAGGGATCTGCAGAGCGCTCCAGGATCTACAGGCTCGGTGGGCTCACCCATGGCCGTAATATCGATTCCCGGATGGGGCTGGAAACCCGTCATGGCCGTGGCACTGTTGTCCAGCAGTACGAGAAAGATATCCGAACGGTTGAATTTGGCATTGATCAGGCCCGGAATTCCCGCGTGAAAAAAGGTGGAATCCCCGCATACCGTCACCACGGGCTGGTCAAACCCGAAGCGGTCCAACTTGCCGTATCCCGAGGCCAGGCCCAGTCCCGATCCCATGGCATGGACCGACATGACCTGGTTGAACCCGGTGGGAAAGAGTCCCAGGCTGTAGCATCCGATGTCGCCGGACACAAATCCGCCTCTGTTATCCCATGCCAATGCGGTCTTTATGGCATAATAGGACCCCCTATGCGGGCAGCCCGGACAGAAGCCGAACGCCCGGGGAGGGAGCGCTTCTGGCACAAGCGGAGCCACCTTTGCCCGAAAGGCCTCTGCTCGCCACTCCAGATGAAACAGCTCTCCCAGTAGCTGGAGCAAATGGGCGGGCGTGAGTTCGTCGCACTGGGGGATATGGCCCGACGCCTTGCCCATAAATTCCTTGACCCCTGCGACCTCTCCAAGGTCGGCACAGAAGGCCTTGACCCCGTCTTCGAGAAAGGCGTCTATCTCTTCTACGAAAAGAATCCGGTCGCAGGTCAACAGATGCGTCTTTAGAAGCTTTTTCGGGAGCGGCCAGGTGGTGCCCAGTTTCAAAATCCCTACCCGCGATTCGAGCGCCAAAATTTCCACACTCTCCCTGGCGTAGTTCCAGGCGCAGCCGGATGTGATGATCAGCAATTCGGGATATTCCGGACCTTCATAAAAATTAAATGCGGAAGCTTCGAACTGCTCGGCAGCTTGCACCATTTTTTGGTGTCTCGCCCGGTCCTTCTCCACCACCGGAAAGGTATGAAAAGGGGCGCGCGTATCGAAATGAGGCGTACGATTGAAGTCGGGAAGTCTTTCAATGAGGACGTCGGCGCGTGTGTGGGAGAGGCGGGATACGCTTCTGAGGAGAACAATGTTTCTTATGGACTCCGACAGATCAAAGGCCCAGCGGGTCATTTCGAGGGCTTCCTTTGGCGTGGCCGGCTCCAACAGGGGGATGCACGCCAGCCGCGCGAACCAGCGGGCGTCTTCCTCGTTGGTGCTGGAAATCCCCCCTGGATCGTCACAGCTGACCAGAACCAATCCACCGTTCGTCCCTGAGAGCGAGAGATTGGTGAGAAAATCCGACACCACGTTCACCCCGTTTTGTTTCATGCTTGCCATGGCCCGGCATCCGGCAAAAGAGGCGGCCGTGGCCGCTTCAAGCGCCACTTTTTCATTCACGGACCACTCCACGTAGATGGGCAGGTCCTTTGAAGCCTCCGCCAGGTTTTCTATAATTTCAGAGGAAGGATTGCCTGGATATCCGGCACAGAAGGCCACCCCTGCCTCCAAGGCCCCTCGAGCGATGGCCTCGTTTCCCTGGAGCAGAACTGTTTTTCCACCGCTTCTCTCACTAATCATCTTTGTTTCCTTTTCCTCTCTCCCTCTTCTTGTGCGCCGCCTCCTTCAGGTGTTCGAGATTTTCCCGAGGCAGTGTTTCTGTTTCGAGCCAGCCATCCTTGATGGCACTTCTAAATAGTCGCGACCCTTTTTCGGTTCTCAAAATAACGGTGTTCCACTCATCCAGGCCTTCTACCGCTCCAACGGATATGTCGCTTTTCTCAGCGGTCATGTCCTCGCACAACAGACACCCTTTCTGGACATACGGTCGGATCTTAGAGAGCGGAAAGTCCCGCCACCCGTCTTGGGTCCGGACCTGGAATACCTCCGCAGGCGGCGGGGGGATATCACACTTTAAAAAAGGTCCTTTGACGTCTTCCTTCTCCAGGAATTCAGTGAGAGTTCGGTAGTCGAGGGCCCAGGTACAAAAGAGCCCAATCTTTATCCCGATACGCTCATCCAAGCCCTCCGTTTCCGCCCACGCCTCGGTCATGTTGGCCAGGGCCATCATTTGACACGGGAGCCCCACCACGCCGAGATTCCGGCGACCCTGTTTAAGCGCCCGGTTCAATACGGATAGACTCCCCGATGCCGTGTACCGCGACCCCGCACACCGGGTAATGTCTTCCTTGTCCCGGGCCTCCCATCCCTGAGGTGAAAAAGCGTCTCCCTTGGTCGTCAAAACAGCGGATTCGATAAGCCCTTTTTCGAGGGCATAAGTCATGAGCGTGGTAACCACGCCCCCGTATTGAGACGTATCTCTCCTATCCGCCCGTACGGCCCGGCTCATGACGATCTCCTCTATGGGACCGATACCCTCCCCTTCGTGCGCTGCTGTAGACGCTTCCGGCGTACCGGTCATTGGGCAGACCCGATAACACCGTTCCGAGTCCGCCTGACACGGATCGATCACCACCACCTGACCGTCGAAAAAGTTGAAATATGGGCAGAACCCTACGCAGGCCCCGCACCGTACACAGAGGCCCTTTTCCAAAACCTCGCAAATGAGCCGATCCTGCCCTTTCCGCATGTGAGGTTCCATAACTGATGTCATCCCCTCTCTTGTTCGATTTTAAGGGCCTTCTTATATGTTAGAACCGGAAAGGAGGTCAAGATCAAAAGCTGGGAAGAGACAAAGAAGCCTTCCAGAAGTCACTCGAGAGGAGTACGTGTTCAAGCCTCGGGAACCCTTGACTTTAGAAGCTCCCTCCCCTAAAGAAAAGGAAACACGGAGGATGAACCCATGCTCGATAGAATACAGCAAGCTGCGGATTATATTATGTCGAAGGTCTCGGAGCCGCCTCGGTTCGGCATGATCACCGGAACCGGGCTGGGAGGTTTGACAGAGCACATGGAGAAAACAATTCATTTGGCGTATGATGAAATCCCCAATTTCTCCACCTCCACCACCGAAGGGCACCATGGAAGGCTGGCCATGGGTCGCATCAAAAATAAGCCCATCATGGCAATGGAGGGACGACTCCATCTCTATGAGGGCTATTCACCGAATGAGATCACACTCCCCGTCCGCGTCATGGCCATGCTGGGGGTCAAGACACTGCTCATATCGAGCGCTGCGGGTGGACTGAACCCTCTTTTTCAAAAAGGGGACCTCATGGTGGTCACCGATCATATCAATCTGCAGGGCACCAACCCCTTAAGCGGTCCCAACCTTGATCATTTCGGCCCCCGGTTTCCGCGGGGCCGATGCAGTGGGTATGGCAACGGTAGCCGCGGCCACGGTGGGGGTTCACTGCGGCATGAGCATCCGCGCTATCGGCGTCATCACCAACACGAACCTCCCGGACTGTATGGAACCCACGACCCGCGAAGAGGTGGTGGCCGTATCGAAAAAATCAGGAACGATATTGGCGAACCTATGGGAAGCGATTATCGAAGCGATGGGTCAGGCTTGAGAAAGGATCAATAGACCGGATACCCCCTGATGAGGACATCATCTCCAAAGCGGCGCGTCCGTATCCGGTTGAGGGTGAGACATTCGCCCATCTTCCGACTCCCGGGACCCGCGGCCATGGGAATGCCGTCTTGCCCGCCCAGGAGCTTCGGGGCCTTGAAGATATAGAATTTGTCGATCAAGTGTTCTCTTATGAGTGATCCCATGAGCGCCGCTCCCCCCTCTACCAGGACATGGGTTATTGACTTCTTTCCCAATAGCTTCATCAATTCGTGAAGATCGATCTGCCCCCCCTTGCACGGGCAGTTTAGGATGGAAACGCCTTTCTGACCCTTGATCCAGGACGGTCTGGAATTCCCCCCATCCTGGCCCGCCACAAGGAGGGTATCTGCCGCGGATTTCTGGGTGATGATGGTGGCGTCATTGGGCGTTTTCAGGTGTGTGTCGAGCACAATACGGAGCGGGTCCCGCCCACGGCCCCGGCTCAGACGGGTGGTGAGCGAAGGATTGTCAGCAAGAACGGTCCCCACCCCCACCATAATCGCATCTACCCGATCCCTTAGACGGTGAACGAACTGCCTGGATGTCTCGTTGGTGACCCATTTGGCATCACCCGTGGCCGTGGCGCTCCATCCATCCAGGGTGAGCGCCGATTTTGCCACCACAAAGGGCCGATCCAAGGTGACAAATGTGACAAAGGCCTCGTTTAGGTGTCGGCACGCTCGCTCCTGAACACCGGTAATCACATCAATCCCCTCACGTTTGAGAAAATCGGCTCCGCTCCCCGAGACCTTTGGATTGGGGTCTTTCATGCCGATAACGACTCGCCGGATACCGC